>JAAUQO010000266.1 GCA_012032775.1 Oscillochloris sp.
CACGGGTGGTGGTGTGCGACGATCCACAGGCGCTTTTGTTGCGCTGGGCCGCCGCGCGCCTCGCCGCCGTCGATCCAAGGGTGGTCGCCGTGACCGGCAGTGTCGGCAAGACCACCACCCGTCGTGCGATTGCGGCGGTGCTGACGAGTGCCGGGCCGACGTTTCAGAGCCGGCGTAGCTTCAATTCCTTGATCGGCTTGCCGATCGCGCTGGCCCGGCTGGAAGATAGGCAGCGCTTTGCGGTGTTGGAGTTCGGCAGCGATCGGCGTGGCGAGATTGCGGCCCTTGCTGCGCAGTTCCCGCCACAGATCGCCGTGGTGACGGCAATTGGCCCGGCCCATCTGCGGCATTTCGGCGATCTGGCGGCGATCACGGCTGAGAAGGGCGATTTGCCCGCCGCCGTACCGGCCTCGGGCGTGGTTGTGCTTAACGCCGACGACCCGCAGGTAGCGGCGCTGGCGGCACGCACGTCGGCCCATGTGGTGACCTATGGACGCCATTCGGCGGCGCAGGTGCAGGCATGTTCGGCGACGTTCACCCTTGCAGGCACACAGTTTCAGGTGCGGTATGGCGAGCAGGTTGCGGCGGGCTTTGTGCCGCTGCTCGGCGGGCCGGGGTTGTCGGCGGCTATGGCTGCCCTGGCGGTTGGGCTGGCCTGCGGCCTCGCGCTGGATGCCTGTGTCGCCGCATTGGCCTATGTCGAGCCGCCCGCCGGTCGTCTGCGCCCACTCGCTACCCGCAGCGGCGCCGTCATCCTCGACGATACGTTCAGCGCCGCGCCGCCTGCCGTCACTGCCGCGCTGCATACATTGGCTGCGCTGCCTGCTGATCGGCGACTGGCGATCCTCGGCCCGCCCGCCGATCTCGCCGACGCCCCGGCGACAACCGCCGAGATCGCCGAACTGGCGGCACGCAGCGCCGACCGATTGATCTTTGTCGGTGATTGGGGCGTGGCGGCGGCCCAGGCAGTTCGTGCGCTGAAGCCGCAGTTGCCGCTGCACCTTGTTGATACGGCGGCGGCGGCGCATGCTGCCTTGCCTGCCGATCTTGGCCCCGGCGATCTGTTACTCCTCAAGGGTGATGCGCCGGCTCGGCTGGAGCGCGTGGCGGCGCATTTGCTGGCCGATCATGTCGATCCACAGACGGCATTGGTGCGGCAGGAGCCGGTCTGGCGGCAGGTGCGGGTGGCCGATCCCGGGCGTCCGACCTGGCTCCAGATCGATCTCGACGCGATCGCCGGGAATGTGCGCCGGCTGCGGGAACTGGCCGCGACGCCGCTGATGCTGGTGCTGAAAGGCGATGCCTATGGCCACGGCGCAGTACGGGTAGCGCGAGCGGCGGTCGGCGCAGGTGCGGCGGCCTGGCGGTTGCAACCCTGGGCGAGGCCCACATACTGCGTGAGCGTGCGATCACGGCGCCGATCCTGGTGCTCGGCTACACGCCGCCCTGGCAGGCCAGCGCTGCGGTGCGGCTCGATCTGGATTGTACGCTGTTTGATGATGACGCGGCCCATGCCCTGAGTGATGCCGCCATTGCGTTGGGGCGGCGCGTGCGCGTGCATGTCAAGGTCGATACCGGCATGGCGCGGCTTGGGTTGGCGCCGGCTGCGTGTGGGCCGTTCTTGCGCCGGCTGCATGATCTGCCCGGCCTGGAGATCGTCGGCATCTACACTCATTTCGCCGACGCCGACATGCCCGATCTTGGATCGACCGGTCGCCAACTCAGCCGCTTCCAATCACTGCTGGCCGAGCTTACCAGCGCCGGTTTGCGCCCGCCGATCGCCCATGCCGCCAATAGCGCGGCGACCATGCGTATGCCGGCGGCGCGCTTCGATATGCTGCGGCCCGGCATCGTCTGTTACGGCCTGGCGCCGGCGCCGGGATTGACGCTTCCGGAAGGGCTACGCCCGGCACTCAGCTTGCATAGCGAGGTGGCGCAGGTACGCGAACATCAGGCCGGCACGCCGATCTCCTATGGCGGCACCTACATCACGCCTGGGCCAACCAGGATCGCGACGCTGCCGGTCGGGTATGCCGACGGATTGCGGCGATCACCGGCCTGGCGCGAAGTGCTGATTCGCGGCGTACGGGCGCCGATCGTCGGCCGGATTTGCATGGACTATGTGATGGTTGATGTCGGCGCAATCCCCGGCGTACGGCGCGGTGATCCGGTGGTGCTGATCGGCAGTCAGGGCGACGACACAATCAGTGTTGCTGAAGTCGCCGGCTGGCTCGACACGATCAGTTACGAGGTGCTGACGAGCATTTTGCCCCGTGTGCCGCGTGAGGTGATGAGATAGCCTGGAGGTTGGTTGTGCCGCGAAGCGGCACAACCAACCTCCAACGATCAAGCGAGCGGAGTGTTGAGCGGGTTCTCGGCCTGGTGCTGAATCTCTGCCTGGTCGATACCGACCGGGATCGCGCCGGCGAAGGTCACGTCTGCACTAAGCTCAGGATGTTCGGTCTTGAGCGCCGTAATCTGTTCGCGGGTCAGCACCTTCGACTCGTCGAAGCCGAGATCGACGGCAAGCTGGCCGTTCTCAAAATGCACGCGGCCAATGTCGTAGAACCGCCGGGTAACCGTGGTTTTCATAAAGGCGCGCAGACAGCCGAGCATATATTTGCGCTTGACCGGATCCTTGATGAAGGGGTATTCCAGGAAGGCTTTGCGCATATAGAAGCGGCCGTAGTTACGCAGCACGCCTTTCAGTACATCTTCGCGATCCATCTCCTCGGGCTTCATAATCGGGGTGACGAAGTTATACTTGGCGTAGTCGCGCACCTCGACCTTGTCGCCCAACTCCTCGAATAGTTCGGCGAACGGCCAGGGCGTGTACATATTCCAGTTGGCCATGTCGGGCTTCCAGTCCAGGGCCAGCTTATACGTCTCCTCGATCGTCTCGGGGGTCTCGTTCTCCATGCCCATGATGAATTGCGCTTCGGCAACCATACCGTGCTGCTGGATCATCTTGATCGCACGCTTATTCTGCTCGATCGTGGTCTGCTTGCGGAAGCGATCGAGGTTCATCTGGGCGGCGGCTTCGGTGCCGAGCGAGATATGGATCAGGCCGGCCTGGCGCCAGAGCGGCAACATCGCTTCGTCGCGCAGAATGTCGGTGACGCGGGTGTTGATGCCCCAGAGCACCGGCAATTGGCGGCGAACCAGTTCTTCACAAAGGGCGGTAAACTTCTTGCGGTGCAGGGTCGGCTCTTCGTCGGCGAGGATGAAGAAGCCCACGCCATGATCGCGCACCAGGGTTTCGATCTCATCGACGAACTTCTCAGGGCTGCGCAGGCGATACTTGCGCCAGAACTTCCACTGCGAGCAGAAGCGGCATGTGAAAGGGCAGCCGCGGGCGAAGTTCGGCACCGCCACCCGTACATTCATCGGGACGTAGATGTAATTCTCCCAATTGTACAGGCTCCAGTCGGGCGTGAGCGCATCGAGGTCGGCGATCGGATCGCGGGCCGGGGTCGCCACAACCTGCTCGTTTTCCAGATAGGCGATACCGCGGATCTTCGAGCGGTCGCGCTTATCGGTGCCGGCGGCGATACTCTGCAACAATTCGACAATAATCTCTTCGCCTTCGCCACGCACAATGTAATCGATCCAGGGCGCCTCTTTCATCACCTGGCCGTACATAAATGTCGGGTGGATGCCACCCATAATCAGGCATGCGTTCGGCGCGGCAACACTGGCAATCCGCAGGCTCTCCTGGGCCTTGTAGATCATGGGCGTAATGGCGGTGACCATGACTACATCGGGTTTGTTCTGCTCGATAATCTGCTGGAGTCGATCATCGGGGATGTTTTCGGTCATCGCATCGACGAAGCGTAGGTTATCGAAGCCTGCCGTGCGCAGTGCGCCACCGACGTACGCAACCCAGCTTGGCGGCCAGTTCCCCGCGATCTCGGCCCGCCGGCGTGATAGTTGGGCTGGATCATCAAAATGCGCATTACAATTCTCCCTTCAGAATCGCAACTCGAATGTACAAGATGAAGCACCCTGCGCTGTGCAGGCTATTTCGACGACCTGGATGCGGTGATCAACCAGGGTTGTCAATAATGTGGTGAATGCCGCTGTGTAATAACTACAGATCGGCTTCGCGGCGTGCTGTGTGCAGCACTCGGGACACCCGGCCAGGCTCAGAGTGGTTGGTTTGCCGAACCGGTAGCTGAAGTGCGCGCTGCCGGCGAAGGTCCAGCTATGGCCGGCGATCGCCCGCAGCAGCAGCCGCAGCGCCAGGTTGCGCGGCAAGATCGCGAGCAACGTGCGAACCGGCGCCGGAATCCGATTGGCGCGGACATACTCGGCGGTGCGGCGCCCCGATTCGGCCAGGATCGCGCGGGTTGCTTCCACACCGAGCCAACTGCGTAACCAGCCGATCATGGCGATGAATTCGGCTTCATCGACCATGGTGCTTGGCGGCGTCTGCAACAGATCGATGCGGCCGTGCCGGGCCAGAAATGCCTCGGTCTCCGGCCAACCTCTGGCTTCGGCCAGTGCAGCGACAGTCTGGATTAACGAGTTCGGCCCGATCCGTGCCGGGGCGATCACATGCTCAAGCTGTACGGTACTCATCGTGACGGAATTCCCTCAATATCCGGCGCCGATTGAAAACGCAAGCCAATGACAATCGAAGTCAAGTTATTGACATTTATGCAAAGATCGCCAGTAGTCTATCATTGGCGCGCGCCCATGCGGGTGGTAATCGCTCAACGATCTGTGGTGGTATGACAATCGGGATAGCGAGAGGCAGGGGGGATGGGAGCCGTAGGCCGGAGCATGTGCCGCTACGGCACCCGCATATCAATCACCAGGGGCAGGTGATCGGAGCCGCTGGGGTTGCCGTATGTGTAGGCTTGTACCTGCCACTCGTCGGAGATCAACACATGATCGAGCGGCAGGCCGAATGGCGGGGCGATGAGCCAGGTTTTGGTCAGGTCGAGCGGTCCACGGATATGGCGCACCTGCGAGCGCTCGGCCAACCCACGCATGCTGTGGGTCCACGGCGCTGCGTTAAAATCCCCCGCCACGATCAGCGGGCGCCCGGCCTGCTCGGCCACGGTGCTGATTGCCGCTACCTGACTACGATGCAAGGCGCCCCAACGCGGTTGCGGCGGCCATGGGTGCCCGCCGACGAAGCTAACGATCCGGTTGTTCAGCCGAATATCAACCTCGAATACCGGGATGCGGGTCGCCTCGGCGCGGTGTATTGTCGTCGCCTCGAATGGGTAGCGGCTGAATAAGGCCAGGCCCATGGTCATACGGCTGGGCCGGATCAACCGGTAGGGGTAGTCGCTGAACGCGCCTTCGATCTGTTGCTGGATCGCATCGGAGTATTCCATCAGAAAGACGATATCGGGATTGTGGTGTTGCACCTCGGCCACAATCTGCGCCGGATCGGGGTTTTGATGGTAGATGTTGTAGACCAGCAGCCGTACTTCCTGGCCGCCTGCGTCGGGTTGTGCGGTGGCTCGAGCATAATCCAACACATACCAGCCATTGAACAGCATCAGGCCGCCCGCCAGCAGCGCCCAACGCCATTGCCGGCGCATACCGAACCAGGCCAGCAGGCAGATCGCGATCAGGACATAATAATCCGCCACCATCGCCAAAAAATCCCCGAACCAGTGCAGGGCGCCAAGCTGCGCACCAAGCGAGGCGATCAACAGCGCGCTGACGAGGATGATCGGCAGGCGCCGGAGCAACCGAAAAGGCTGCGTCTCTGCGGTAGGATAGCGTGCATCTTTCCGGCTGAGTATCAGGCGGCGATTTGTATTTCGCATTTTGTATTTCGCATTACGACGAGGTAGCCACCGGCCCGGCGAACACTTCGCCGATAATCTCCTCGATCGGTGGCTCGGCGATATTCACATCGGCTACCGGAAGATCGGCCAGCATCCGCGCACCGGTGCGGGTTGTCTCGCCACGCTCGACCCGCAGCACCGCCTCAAGTCCTTCCAGTTTCTGCAACTCGCCGTAGCGCCCCAACTCCTCGGCGCTCACCGGTTCGCTCAGTGTCACATGGATGTTTTTGTGGGGTGCGACCTGCTCGATCAGCTTTTGCAAGTTGCCGTCATACAGCAACCGGCCGCGATTGATCACAATGATGCGTTTACAGAGCGCGGTTACGTCGGCCATGTAATGGCTGGTGAGCAGCACGGTTGCCCCGTAGCGCCGATTATACTCGGCTACAAATTTGCGCACGCGCGCTTGCATCGTTACATCAAGCCCGATCGTCGGCTCGTCGAGGAATAGTACTTTCGGCCGGTGCAGCAAGGCGGCGGCCAACTCGCACTTCATACGCTCGCCCAGACTCAGTTTACGCACCTGCTTCTTCAACAGCTCGCCGAGTTCCAGCAGTTCGGTCAGTTCATTCAGCGTGCGCCGGTATTCGTCGGCCGGCACTTCGTAGATCACCCGGTTAACATCGAAGGTCTCCTGGGCGGGCAGATCCCAGAGCAACTGCTGCTTCTGCCCCATCACAAGTGTGATCTGCTTCAGGAACTCGTTGCGGCGTTGGAACGGCACATAGCCCTGGACTTTCACTTCGCCCGATGTGGGGTAAAGTAGCCCTGAGAGTACTTTGAGGGTGGTGGTTTTACCGGCGCCGTTCGGCCCCAGAAAGCCCACCATCTCGCCATCCTCGATCGAAAAACTGATCGTATCGACGGCCTTGATTGTCTCGTAGCGCCGCTTCACGAATGCGCGCAGCGAACCGATCAGCCCCGGTTCGGTGCGGTGGACTTCGTAAAATTTGCACAGATCGTGTATCTGGATCGACATAGCATTTGTCTTGTCTGTGGGCGAAGCATTCGCCTGTTTTTTGCTGTCAGGTACTGTATTCCGGCGGCGAATGCTTCGCCGCTGTGGAATTGGCTGCGGCGCGATCGATCAACCCTGCCCGGCTATATCCTGATCTTAGCTAACGGCGGCAAGAAACTGTTCGGCCACCTGCGGCCAGTCGTAGCCGGCGACATGTTCGCGCCCGTAGGCGCCAAGTTCGGCCCGCAGTTGCGGCTGCTCCAGCAAACAAAGCAGTGTTTCGGCCAGGGCCTGCGGATCTCGTGGCGGCGCCAGCAACCCGGCCCGCTCGTGCGGCACGACTTCGGGGATTGCGCTGGTGTTGATCGCCACAATCGGCAAGCCGGCCGCCATTGCCTCTAGAAACACGATCCCGAAGCCTTCTTGCACACTTGGCAGGCAAAAGATGCTTGCCCGGCGATACCAGGATACGACCTCGTCGTCGTCGGGTAATCCGCCCAGCAGCCGAACAGCAGCGCCAAGTTGCAGTTGTTCCGCCAGCCGTTTGAGCTTGCCATGTTCCGGCCCGTCGCCGATCACCACCAGCCGGGCCTGCTGATGGATGTTGTGCAGAATGGCAAAAGCCCGCAACAGATCCGCGATCTGT
>JAAUQO010000267.1 GCA_012032775.1 Oscillochloris sp.
CAGAATGTGATGCCCGGTCGTAGTCTGATTATTCGGCCCGGCCTGATCGTCGGCCCCAACGATCCGACTGACCGCTTCAGCTATTGGCCGGCCCGCGTTGCGCGCGGCGGGCGCTACCTTGCGCCAGTCCGGCCGGGCTATCTGACTCAGTTCATCGATGTGCGCGATCTGGCTGATTGGACGATCGCCATGGTTGAGGGTGGCGCCACCGGCGTGTTTAACGCCACCGGCCCGGAAACGCCGCTGGCGCTTGGCGATCTGCTGGCAACGTGCGCCGAGGTTGCCGGTGTGCAAGCCGAGCCGGTCTGGGTGGATCGTGATTTCTTGCAGCAGCACGAGATCCAGCCCTGGATGGAGATGCCGCTCTGGGTGCCGGAAGATCCCGACAGCATCGGTTTCTCGCAGATCAGTATCGCGCGTGCGTTAAGCGCCGGGTTGCAGTTCCGCCCGCTGCGCGACACGGTCGTTGATACATTGGCCTGGTTGCAAACCCGCCCCGCCGATCAGCAGTGGCGGGCGGGCCTGAGTGCCGAACGCGAGGCGGAACTGCTTCGTTTACGCTGATGGCAGAAAGGAGATCTCTGATGATCAAGCGCATTCTGTTGGCAACCGATGGTTCGCCGGTGGTTGAGCGGATCATCCTTTACGCCGGCCATCTGGCCCGGCTCGAACAGGCTGAAGTGATTGTGTTGCACGCCTATCAGCCGCTCGCCAGTTACAGTAGTTACACCGGCTACGATCAACTGGTCGATCAGCATCGTTCGGTGGCGCAAGCCCTGGTCGATGAGGTGGTGAACGAGTTGCGCGAGGATGGGGTGACGGCGCGGGGCGAGTTGCGCAACGGGCATCCGGCCGAGGCGATCATCAATGCCGCCGCCGACCACGATATCGATCTGATTGTGATCGGCACTCGCGGCAGCAGCAACCTGAGCGACATTCTCGGCAGTGTCAGCGCCCAGGTGTTGCGTTTCGCCCGCTGCCCGGTGCTGGAGATCCCGTAAATAACACAAGGGCGCGGTGACATGCACTGCGCCCTTGTGTACGACTCTGATCTGCCTCGGGCAGGGTGGAAGGGTCTGTTTTTGTCTCAGTTTAGCAGCTTCGCTGCCAAACTGAGACAAAAGATCGTCTTTCCGCCTCAGAGCATTTCGAAGCTGTATGTATTGCTCCACCCTGGAGTAGCGTCGCACCTGTTCGACGGCCTGCTCACACATTTCCTGGTTTGCGATCAGATGGTTGGGGATGCGGTATCATGCACCGGATCGCATCTTGATGGCGACGGAATAGAACGAGTTGCCGTCGCTGTCTTTTTCCTCGATCACATCAATGGTAAGGCAGTATTATCTTTACACCTCTGAATTGGCTGTCAAAAACTTGGCCGGGTTGCGGGCAAAGCGGCCCTTGCATCCTGGGCAACAGAAGTAGTACAGCGTGCCCGCATGCGCGTGGCGGTGCTGCGCATCTGTGATCGCAACTTCCATGTGGCAGACCGGATCGATCGCGACGGCTGCCGGTGACGGCGGAGTTGTGATCTCGGCCTGATCACTGGCGGCATAACGCAACTGCACAATCTCGGCCATAATGCTGAGCGCGATCTCGTCGCCGCGCCGTGCGCCGATATGCAAGCCGGCCGGCGCCCGTAAGCGTTCCAACGCACGCGCCTCGATGCCCAATCCTGCCAGATAGGTGCGTACCTCGTCGCCGCGCCGCCGGCTCGCCACAAGCCCAATGTAGCGCGCCGGCGTTTGCAACAACTGCTCCAGCGCCGGCTCATCGTACTGGCCGTGTGTCGCCACGACCGCGTATGCCTCGCCGGATACCAGTTGCGGGATCCGGCGCAAATCGGTGATGATCGGCTCGTCGCTATGGGCATCGGAGGTATGAGCCGGGTCGATCATGACGACCTGGTAATTCATGGCCCGGCCCAACTCGGCAAGTGCGCGTGCGGCCGGCAAATTCCCGACGATCAACAGGCGCGGGCGGGGCTGCTGCGGCTCGATAAAGATCTCCAGGGTTCCGCCGCTGAAACAGTTCATCGCCACATCGCGCAGGCCGGGTCGCGGCGTTTGCGCCTGTGGGTCGGGCGAAAGCCGGATCAGGCGGCTCGCACCGTCGGCGAGTGCCTGTTGGGCTTCGCGCACAACTGTCGGCTGGGCGCAACTGCCGCCGATCCATCCGTACATCGTACCGTCGGCCGTGATAATCGCCTTATCGCCGGGCTTCCCCGAAGTCGGGCGCTCGGCGCGCACAACAGTGGCGGTGGCGAAGGCCTGACCGTTCTTTTGAAGCTCGGCGGCTTTGAGGTAAAAATCGTCAAACATACTTTTTTGTTGGTGTGCGATTGCACGGCGAAGCCGTGCAATCGCACACCAACGCTGTATCTTACTCCGTCACGCCATGTTCTCGCAGCAGCTTCCACACTTTCTGCGGCGTAATCGGGATATCAACGTGGCGGACACCAAGGTGCCAGAGCGCATCGACGACGGCGTTGGCGATCGCCGGCGGTGCGCCGACGGTGGGCGACTCACCGACGCCTTTGGCGCCGATCGGGTGGTGCGGCGAAGGCGTGATCGTCTTGCCGAGTTCCCATTTCGGCGTCTCGACCGCCGTCGGCAGCAGGTAATCCTGGAAAGTGCCGGTGATATTCACGCCGTTCTCGTCATAGACGATCTCCTCGAACATCGCCGGAGCCAGGCCCATCGTCAGGCCGCCCTGGATCTGCCCTTCGACCACCAGCGGATTGATGATGTTGCCGCAATCGTCAACGGCTACGAAGCGCCGGATCTTCACCTCGCCGGTGCCGGTGTCAATATCGACCACACAGATGTAACTGCCGAACGGAAAGGTCAGGTTCGGCGGATCGTAGTAGTCGGTCGCCTCCAGCCCGGCTTCCATGCCCGGCGGATGGTTGGTGTAGGCGGCAAATGCAATATCCTGGATCGTCTTATGTTGCTCCGGCGAGCCTTTCACCTGCCAGCGATCGACGCTCCATTCCAGATCATCCTCGCCGACTTCCAGCAGATAGGCGGCGATCTTGCGGGCCTTGGCCTTGATCTTCCGGGCCGCCATCACTGCCGCCGCACCGGCCGTGGGTGTCGAGCGGCTGGCGTAGGTGCCAAGGCCGTAGGGCGCAGTGTCGGTGTCGCCCTCCTCAACCTCGATATCGTTGGCCGGCAACCCCAGTTCCTCGGCCACAATCTGCGCATAGGTCGTCTCGTGGCCCTGACCCTGCGACTTGGTGCCGAAGCGCGCGATCGCCTTGCCGGTGGGATGGATACGGATCTCGGCGCTGTCGAACATCTTGATGCCAAGGATGTCGAAATCGCGTGAGGGGCCGGCGCCGACAACTTCGGTGAAGCTGGAGATGCCGATGCCCATAAGTTCGCCGCGGGCGCGCTTCTCGGCCTGTTCGCGCCGCAACTCCGCATAACCGAGCATGTCCATCGCTTCTTTGAGCGCCGCATGGTAGTTGCCGCTGTCGTACTCCCAGCCGGTCGGCGAGCGATACGGGAACTGCTCGGGCTTGATAAAATTCTTCATGCGGAAACTGGCCGGATCTTCGCCCCGCTCGTGGGCCATGATGTCCACCATGCGCTCGATCATATGCACCGCCTCGGTGACGCGGAACGAGCAACGGTAGGCCACACCGCCCGGCGGCTTGTTGGTGTAGACGCCGTCCACGGCTACATGGGCGGCTTTCATGTCGTACGAGCCGGTGCAGATCGAGTAGAGCCCGGCCGGGAATTTGCTCGGATTGGCGGCTGCATCGGCGGCGCCGTGATCGGCCAGCGTACGCACACGCAACCCGGTGATGCGCCCTTCGGCGTCGGCCGCCATCTCGGCGCTGATATGATAATCGCGGGCGAAGCTGTCGGCCTGCAAGTTCTCGCTGCGATCCTCGATCCACTTGACCGGCTTGCCGGTGACGATACTGGCCACGATGCAGCAGACATAGCCGGGATAGACCGGCACTTTGCCGCCGAATCCGCCGCCGATGTCGGGCGAGATCACCTGGATTTTGTGTTCGGGGATGCCGCTCACCAGCGCGAACACGGTGCGATGGGCGTGGGGCGCCTGGCTGGTCATCCAGATCCGCAATTTGCCGGTGGCCTTGTTATAATCCGCAACCATGCCGCAGGTCTCGATACTGGCGACGTGGATACGCGGAATGTGCATCGTCTGCGTAACGACGGTGGCCGCATCGTGGAACACCTGATCGGTTGCCTCGGCGTCGCCGGCCTCCCAATGCCAGATGTGATTCGTCTTGAGTTCCTTGTCCTCGCGCACGATCACTTCGTTCTTGAGCGCCTCGAACGGGTCGATCACCGGGGTTAAACCTTCGTAATCGACATCAACCAGATCGATCGCATCGGCGGCGACGTAGCGATCGGTGGCAACGACGGCGGCGACTTCCTGGGCATAATAGACAACCTTGTCGGTCGGCAGTACCATCTGCGTATCCGACATCAGGGTCGGCATCCAGTGCAAATTGCCGGCCGCCTTCAGGTCTTCGCCGGTGATAACGGCAAGCACGCCGGGCAGTTCGAGCGCCTTGCTTTTGTCGATCTTCGTGATTCTGGCGTGAGCGTAAGGGCTGCGCACAATATCGAGATAGAGCATCCCCGGCAGCTTCACATCATCGACATAGTTGCCCTGGCCGCGAATAAAGCGCGGATCTTCTTTGCGTTTCATGCGGTGGCCCATGCCGCAGACATTCGCCGGCGTCGTGACCCGCACCTCGTGGGTGGTTTCGACGGTGGCCGAGGTTCCTGCGGGCGATGGCGTATGGTGTTCGACCCGGTCGGCGAAATGGCGTTCGCCGCCCAGATCGGGTTGGGCCTGATCGACGCGATCCTCGTGGTTCATGCCGATACCTCCGTTGGCTGCTCGGCCTGCATCTTCTCGGCCGCGTACTGAATCGCTTCGACAATCTTCTGGTAGCCGGTGCAGCGGCAGAGATTGCCGGAAATGCCCCAGCGGATCTCTTCTTCGCTTGGATTGGGATTGTTGGCCAGCAAGCCTTTGGCGGCCATGATCATGCCCGGCGTACAATAGCCGCACTGCAAGCCGTGCTTCTCCCAGAATCCTTCTTGCAGCGGATGCAGATCGGCGCCGCCCGACAAATTCTCGATCGTCTCGATGCTGTGGCCGTGGGCCTGTACGGCGAAGACCGTGCAGCTCTTGACCGGTTGGCCGTCGAAGAGCACCGTACATGCGCCGCAGCTGGACGTATCGCAGCCGATATGGGTGCCGGTAAGGGCCAGATCCTCGCGGATCAGGTGAACCAACAACAGCCGGCTATCGGTCGCGACGGTTTTCTCGCTTCCGTTGATGGTGAGTGTTATTGTGTGTTTACTCATCGCTCACTCCGTTCGCGAATGCAGAATGCGGAACGGCTTCGCTCAATGTGTTGATGCGAACAGCCATTCAAGACGGTACAGAGAACGGTTCGGGCAATTCTGCATTCTGCATTCTCAATTCTGAATTCTCGATGCCGCCTTGCGGATCGCCCGCTTCGTAATCACCCGCGTCAGGTCGCGCTTGTACTCGACGCTGCCGCGCAGATCGGCCGACGGATCGCACTCGGCGGCAGCCGCACGCCCGACGGCTTCAAGCAGTTCATCCGTAAGCTCCTGGCCGACCAGGAGTTTTTCGGCTTCCAGCGCACGCATCGGCACGATATTCAGGTTGGTCAGGGCAATTCGGGCGGCGGTGCAGGTATTGCCGCTCATGGTGATCTGGGCGGCCACGGCGGCTACGGCATAATCACCAACTTTGCGTTCCAGCTTGATATAGGCGCCGCCGGAGTTGGCGCCGGGGCGGGGGATCCGGATCTCAGTGAGTAACTCTTCAGGTTCGAGCGCGGTGGTGAACATGCCGAGGAAAAAGTCATCGATCGGGATTGTGCGCGTGCCGGACGGCCCCTGAGCGACGATCATCGCATCATAGGCCAGCATCACGGCCGGGTGATCATTGGCCGGGTCGGCGTGGGCGATATTCCCGCCGACGGTGGCGCGATTGCGCACCAGCGGATCGGCGATCACCCGGGCGGCATCGGCCAGCAGTGGGAAGGATTGCTGCACCAACTGCGAGTCATCCAACACCGACTCGCGCAGCATCGCACCGATCGCCAGATGACCGTTTTGCTCGTGCAGATGATCGAGTCCGCCGATCGCATTTATATCGACCAGCACACCCGGCGAGGCCAGCCGGAAACGCATTGCCGGGATCAAACTCTGGCCGCCGGCGAGCAGTTTGGCCTCGTCGCCGTGTTCCGTCAGCAGCGCAATCGCTTCTTCCACCGAATGGGCCGCCCGATAATCGAATGCAGGTGGGATCACATGAATGCTCCTTCTCCAATGAAGTATCGCAACATCACGACGATGAAAATTTGTGTGTAACGGCCTTGCTGCGCTCGCCTGAGCGGGTGAGCGCTTCGCCGGAGATTCACGGAGGCGTCAGCCATTACGCTCGGCCTACAATCACCATATCAGCCTGTCATCTCCGCCTCGGCAGCTTCGCGAGCCGTTCGGCGAGTGCATTGAGACTCTGGAAGTTATGGATCGGCAGAAAATCATCCACATGCTGGAGTGCGGCATGCATACCGGCTACCGCCGGTTGATAGGTTGCGCGGCCCAGCAACGGATTCAGCCAGATCAGCCGGTGACAGCGGTGTTGGATCAGGCGCACCGCCTTTTGCAACTGCGCCGGATCGCCCTGTTCCCAGCCGTCGCTGATCAGGATGACGACCGCCCCGCGCCGAAGTACCCGCCGGCTCCAGCGGCGATTGAACTCGTCCATACTTGCGCCGATCCTGGTGCCGCCGGCCCAATCCACCACCTGTCGCGCCGCCTCGTCGATCGCCCGGTCGATGTTGCCTAGCCGCAGTTGGGCTGTGATCCGTGTCAGGCGGGTGCCGAACACAAAGCACTCGACTCGCTCGGCGCTGCGGCTAACGCTGTAAAGAAATTGCAGCAGCAGTCGGGCGTATTTCTCCATCGAGCCACTGATATCGGCGATCAGGATCAGCGGGCGCGGGCGGGTGATCCGGCGGCGCCAATGGATCCGCACCGGGTCGCCCATGTACCTTGCCGCATCGCGCAATACCCGCCGCGCATGCAGTTGATCGCCGTGCCGGTGTGCCCGCCGCCGCCGGGTTGTACGCCGGTTTACCTGCCAGTCGATCTGCTGAATGAGCCGTTTAATTTGCGCCAACTCCTCAGGCGTCATCGCCGAAAACTCTTTACGCTGCAATAATTCATCCGGGCTGGTGCTGCCCGATTTGTCGATCACATCGCGCTCAGGATCGCCCTGAGCGGCGCGGGTCGCCATGTAGTTCACAATCGTGAAGCGCTGGGCCTGCGGGCGGTGGCGCGGCGCCTGCGGCATCGTACGCGGGGCCGGGCGC
>JAAUQO010000020.1 GCA_012032775.1 Oscillochloris sp.
GGACACAGGCCCGCGTCGCCGAGTTACGCCAGGCGGGCGAGGGCTGGCATGTGCTGGTCGAGCGCGGCGGGCCGGACCGAGATCGTCGAGACGCGGGCGGTACTGGTGGCGACACCGGCCTACGTCAGTGCGGAACTGGTTGCCGATCTTGATGCGACGGCGGCGACGGCATTGAAGACCATTGCGTATGCGCCGGTGGCAGTGGCAAATCTGGCCTACAACCGCGCGCAGGTAGCCCACCCGTTGGAGGGCTTCGGGGTGCTGGCGCCCTCGCAGGCACAGCGAAACTTTCTGGGTATTTTGTGGGCCTCCAGCCTCTTCCCGAGTGCCGCGCCCAAAGGCAAGGTACTTACAATCACGCTGATGGGCGGCGCACTGCGGCCGGAACTGGCGCTGCGCGACGAGCAGGCGATCATCGCGTCGGCAATCGCCGATCACGAAGCGTTGCTCGGCGCTCGCGGCACGCCCGAACTGGCCCACGCAACCAGATGGGAACGGGCCATCCCGCAGTATACCTTCGACCATGAGCAGCGCATCGCCGCCGTCGAAAAACTAGAGCGCAGCCACCCCGGCCTTTATCTGCTGGGCAGCTATCGCGGCGGCGTGGGCGTGCCGAAATGCTGGCTCAACGCCGTGGCAACCGCCGAGTCGGCGGCGAGCTATCTCGGACAAACGCAAGTGCGAAGTGAGCCGGTGCTGTGATGGCGGTGGTTGGTGCGGGTTGTAGCGAAGCTGCAACCTGCACCAACACCTTACCGATGGAGTGAGCGATGTCGATCTGGAAAACCTTCCGTCTCGGCCTGATTCATGTGGCGGTAGCGGTAAGCCTGGTGCCGATCACCGGCGTGCTCAACCGGATCATGATCCATGAGCTCGGCCTTCTGGCCAGCCTGGTGGCGGCGCTGATCATCCTGCCGCACCTGCTTTCACCGCTGCAAGTGGTGATCGGCCAGTATTCCGATCGGCATCCGCTCTGGGGCTACCGGCGCACGCCGTATATCGCGCTGGGCCTGCTGTTCTGCATCGGCGGCGCAGCTTTCACCCCTGCGGCGGCCCTGCTGATGGCCGAAAACTTCTGGCTCGGCCTGGCATGTGCCATCGGCGCTTTCTTTGTCTGGGGCCTCGGCTTTAATCTGGCCGTGGTCAGTTATCTGTCGCTGGCGAGTGATCTCGCGCCGGAACATCAGCGCTCGCGGACGATTGCGGTGATGTGGTTCATGATGATCACCGCCGTGATTGTGACCGCGATCACCACCGGTCGGGCGCTGGAAGTGTATTCGCCGGAGCGATTGATCGAGGTGTTTACGATTGTGGCCGGCGTGGCGTTACTGATCGGCGCCCTGGGCTTAATCGGCCTGGAGCCGCGCAATGCCGTGGCGAGCTCCACTGAGGAACGCTACACCGCCCGCGAGTCGATCGGCGCCGTGATCGCCAACCCCCATGCCCGGCTCTTTTTCGTCTATCTGATGCTGCTGCTGGCCGCTATTCTCGGCCAGGATGTGCTGCTGGAGCCGTATGGCGCGGCGGCCTTCGGCATGAGTGTCCGTGAAACGACCCAACTCACCGCGACCTGGGGCGGTGCGACGTTGTTGGCGCTTCTGTTGCAGGGCTTTTTGTTCAGCCGGGTGATGAGCAAGAAAACCGGCGCCACCATTGGTGCGCTGATCGCCGCGATCGGGTTTCTGCTGATCGCCTTCAGCGGATTGCTGCACAGGCAGCCGTTTTTCGTGCCCGGCATCGCCGTTCTTGGCTTCGGCACCGGGATCGCCACCTCAACCAACCTGGCCCTGATGCTCGATATGACCACCAGGGAAAGTGTCGGGCTATTTATCGGCGCCTGGGGCGTGGCCGATGCCGCAGCCCGTGGTCTGGGCAATCTGTTCGCCGGGGTGGTGCGCGATATTGCCGGCTATCTGCTTGGAAGCGCCACCGCAGGCTACATCACCGTCTTTGTCTTGGAAGCGCTGATCCTGGTGGTTGCACTGTTCTTACTGCGCCGCGTCGATGTTTCGGCCTTCCGCAGCGAACGTGTGAGCATGACACAGTTGATCGCGATCGCCGGTGATGCGTAGCGGTGAAGGATGTGTCCCGTTGCGACAAATCCTACACCCATACATGTACCGTCCGTGCCAAAAACACCTGAGAGATTCCTATGGCAGACGAAGCTTCTGAGCGATTGAATGTACCGCGTACGTTCAAGATCGGTTCGTTCTATATCGGGTCGGCCTTTCCCGACATCCTTACCTCCGCGATCTGGAACCGGGTGCTGATCAGCGATCTTGGTATTGCCGCCTGGCCGGTGGCATTGCTCTCGGCGTTGCGGTACTTGCTGTCGCCGCTCAGTATCTGGGCCGGGAATCGTTCCGACACCACGCCGATCGCCGGGCGGCGGCGATTGCCCTATATCTGGGGCGGTCGCTTCCTGATGCTGATCGCGATGCTGTTGCTGCCGGTAACGACGCTGCTCCTGGCCGAGAATATGCTGTCGCCGTTGGGCTGGTTCCTGGCCTTTATCGCCTTCTTCCTCTACGGCCTCGGCACCCTCGGTTCCAGTAGCCCGTATCTGGCGCTGATCCGCGATCGAACCGTACCCAGCAAGCGCGGCCTGGCGCTCGCGATCGGCCAGATCATGCTGTTGATCAGCATGGTGATCGCGCCCGGTATCTTCGCCGTGCTGATGAAGCACTACGACGCGGCCGGTTTCTGGCGGATCGTGCTGATCAGCGTCGGGGTTTCGTTGCCGTTCTGGATCTTTTCGATCGCCGGCGAAGACCCGAAAGTCGCGCCGGCTGTGCCCCTGAGCGCCGTTCCTGATGCGCCGCGCGAGCGCTTTATCGATCTGCTGCGTGAGCTTTGGGGCGATGCGCCGGCCCGAACCTTCTTTATCTTTCTTTCGCTCGGCTCAATGGCCGCCTTCGCGCAGGATGCCATTCTGGAGCCGTTCGGCGCCGATGTCTTCGGGATGGATGTCGGCGAAACCACCCGCTTCAATGTCTTCTGGGGGTTGGGTGTTTTGATCGCGATGATCACCACCACGGTGCTGAATCGCAAGCGTACCCCCGGCCAGCAGCGCGGTACGGTTCGGATCGGGCTCTCGGTGGCCGGCATTGGCTTGCTGCTGTTGGGCCTCACCGGGGCGTTCCAATTCCAGGCGTTGCTGATCCCGGTGCTCTTTCTGTTTGGAACCGGCGTCGGGATCTACTCGGTGGGCGTGATGGCGATGCTGATGGCGATGACGACCGAGAATCGTGCCGGAGCCTATCTGGGGCTCTGGACTGTGCCGCAGTTGGTGTTCCGCGGCATCGGGATTGCGCTCGGCGGCTTGCTGCGCGATATCTTCCTGCAATTGTCCGGCTCACATGTGATGGCCTATAGCACGATCTTCTTTCTCGAAGCGGTCGGTATGGCGGCCTGTATCTTGTTGCTCGCCCGGATCGATGTTGAGCGTTTCGGTCAGGAACAGCCGCCCCTGCGCGAGTCGCCCCTGGCGATGGCTGATGCCTAACGATTGTCGGCACCGGCGCCGGGGCAAAACTCCTCGTTCCGGCGCAGGTTTGACGCCCGTAGTTCATTGTGATATTCTTCATTACTGTGTAGTTTTGCGTAGATTTTTAGATTCAGCTAATCTACGGAGAGGCGTGGGATGAATCTCTTTTTAGCCGGCCTCGACCACACGACTGCCCCGGTGGAGATCCGTGAGCGATTGGCCTTTAGTGCCACTGACATTCCCGCTGCATTGCTACGGTTAACCGCCAAGCGCGGCAGTCGCCCTCCATTGTTGAACGAGGCAGTGATCCTTTCGACCTGTAATCGGGTCGAGATCTATGGTGTGACGAGCGAAGATAGTACTTCCGAGGCGTTAACGGCGTTTCTGGCCGAGTTCCACGGGCTTGAGTCGAAGCACTTTGTGCATGCGCTGTTCTTCTATCGTGGCGAAACGGTGGTGCAACATTTGTGCGCCACTGCTTCCGGTCTGCGCTCGCTGGTGCTTGGTGAAGCCCAGATCCAGGGCCAGGTACGGACGGCGTTCGAGCAGGCCCAGCAGGCCGGTAGCCTCGGCCCGGTTCTGCATCGCATGTTCCAGCATGCGCTCACCGCCGGCAAACGTGTGCGTAGCGAGACCCAACTTGGCCAGGGTGCGGCAAGCGTGAGTCAGGCCGGAGTCGAGTTGGCGCGTCACCGCCTTGGCGAGTTGCGTGGGCGCACGGTGCTGCTGGTGGGCGGCGGCGAGGTGAGCGAGTTGGCGGCGCAGAATTTGCTGGCGAACGGCGCCGACCGCTTGATGGTGGTTAACCGCACCCTGGAGCGTGGCCGCGAATTGGCCGAGCGCTACGGCGCCGAAGCCTTCAGTTTCGATGATATGCCGAATCTGTTGGCCCGCGCCGATATTGTGATCAGTTCGACTGCGGCACCGGTGCCGATTATCTACAAGCATCATGTCGCCGATGCGTTGCGCGCCAAGTCGTATGCCCGTGAAGTTTCGAACGGCAACATTCCGCCGGCGATGCTGTTGATCGACCTGGCGGTGCCGCGCGATATTTCGCCCGAAGTCGCCGATCTGCATGGCGTCCATGTCTTCACGGTCGATGATCTGCAAGAAGTGGTGCGTACAACGCTCGACCACCGGGCCGCGCTGGTCGATCTAGCGCAACAAATCGCTATCGAAGAGGTAACGCATTTTGGCGAGTGGATGCGCACCCAGGATGCGGTTCCGGCCCTGACGAGCCTGCGCCAGCATGCCGAAGAGATGCGCTGCGCCGAGTTGTCGCGGGCGCTGCGCCGCTTGCAGAGTCTTTCGCCGGAACAGCAGGTGATTATCGAGGTCTGACCCGCAGCATTGTGAATAAGTTGCTGCACTCGCCGACCCGCCGGCTGCGCGATGCCGCCGCCCAGGGTGACGGCCAACGCTACGCGGCGATGTTGCGTGAACTGTTTAACCTCGATCTGATCGAGTTGAGCGCGCAAAAGGAAGTTGTATGACACAGGTGGTACTCGGGACACGCGGCAGCCGGCTTGCGCTGGCCCAGTCGGAGATGATGGCGGCTGCCTTGCGTGCGGCCCATCCCGGCCTCAGTGTGACGTTGCACACGATCACGACTCAGGGCGACCGGGTGCTTGATGTGGCGCTCTCGGCCGTGGGCGACAAAGGCCTGTTCGTGAAGGAGTTGGAGCAGGAGTTGCTCGATCACAGCGTCGATCTATGTGTTCACTCCTGCAAGGATCTGCCCTCGCAATTGCCGGATGGCCTGATCTTGGCGGCGTTCCCCGAACGGGCCGACGCGCGGGATATTCTGGTACTGAACGCCGAGTTCCGCCGGCAGTTTCCCACTCCGGCGGCCGCCGATCCCGGCACGCCCACGGCACTGTTCGACGCCTTGCTGCCGCAAGCTGCGGTGGTAGGAACAAGTTCGTTGCGGCGCGGGGCGCAGTTGCGGGCGTTGCGGCCGGATCTGGAGTTGCGTGATGTGCGCGGCAATGTCGATACCCGGCTGCGCAAACTCGCCTCCGGCCAGTACGATGCACTGGTGCTGGCGGCAGCCGGCGTCGATCGCCTCGGCCTGATCGACAGTGACGGATTAATGGAATCCGACGGCGCCTATTTCGTCGCGCACCGCATCCCGACCGAGGTGATGTTGCCGGCGGTGGCGCAGGGCATCCTTGCAATTGAGTGTCGTAGCGACGATGCCGTAACCGTGGCGGCGCTCGCATCGCTTGACCATGCTCCTTCGCGGGCGGCGGCGCTGGCCGAACGGGCCTTGCTGGGTCGCCTGGAGGGCGGTTGCCAGGTGCCGATTGCGGCCTACGCAACCCTGAACGGCGCCACGATCACGTTGCGCGGTCTGGTCGCATCGCTCGACGGCGCCACGGTGGTGCGCGGCGAGCGGGTTGGTGCGGTGGCCGATGCGGCGGCGCTTGGTGTGTCGCTGGCCGAAGAACTGTTGGCCGGCGGCGCCGATGCGATCTTGAATGAACTATCCACGGCGCGACAGTAGCGATGTGGTGAAGCATTCGCCGGGATACTACTGTGTTAACAGGTGAAAGGTCAGGTGAATGCTTCGCCCCAACGGCAAAAGCATGACACAGTCGTCTACTCCGCTCGCCGGCAAAACCGTGGTGATCACGCGGGCTGCACGGCGGGCCGACAGTCTGGCGGCGAAGCTGCGGGCATACGGCGCGGAGCCGCTGATCTACCCGACGATCGCCCATGGGCCGCCGGACGATCCGGCGCTGCTGAAAGCGGCGATCCGGCGTATGGCCGGCGGCGAATTCGATTTCGTGGTGCTTACCAGCGCCACGGCGGTGCGGGCGGTTGCCACCCATGCCGAAGCACTTGGCTTGAAGCCGAAAACCCTGCTTGCCGCCGTCGAACCGGCTGCCGTCGGCAGCGCCACAGCGCATGTATGCGGCGAATTATTGGGCCGCACGCCGTCACTTATGCCGGAACAGTTTCTCGGTACAGCGTTGCCTGCGGTACTCGGCGATCTCGCCGGGCGGCGGGTATTCCTGCCGAATGCCGCGATCGCGAAACCGGAACTTGAACAACAACTGCTTGCGGCGGGCGCGTTGGTCGAGCGGGTGGTTGCGTATCGCACCATACCTGCGCCCGACAACGGGATCGACATGGGTGCATTGCTGGGCGCAGGCGCGATCGATGCGATTACCTTTACCAGCGGCTCGACCGCCGAGTTTTTTGTGCGTAAAATCGGCCCGCAGGGACTTGCCGCAGTTGCCGGCAGTATTATCGCCTGTATCGGCCCCAGCACCGCCGACACCTGTCGCAGCCTCGGCCTTGCAGCGCATGTTGTTGCCGCCGTGTATACCGAAAGCGGGCTGGCCGACGCTCTGGCCGCATACGTAGGATCGACGCAAAACCCATAGGGACGCAGCATCCTGTGGCCCTGCCCTGGCCCGCCTGCGCCCGGATAAAGCGAGAGGAGAATTTGACGATGGCCACTTATCCTACGGTGCGGCCGCGCCGCCTGCGCCAGAGTGATGCGATGCGCCGCCTGGTTCGCGAGACAAGCCTGAGCGCCGATCAGTTGATCGCGCCGTTATTCATCCGCCACGGTGCCGGCGTGAACAAGCCGATCGCCTCGATGCCCGGCCATAGCCAACTTTCGGTCGATACAGCGGTGCGCGAGGCCGAGACGATCGCCGAGTTAGGTATCCCGGCGGTGCTCTTGTTCGGCATTCCGGCCCACAAAGATGCTGTCGGATCGGAGAACTTCGACCCCGAGGGCATTGTGCCCCAGGCCGCCTACGCGATCAAAAAGGCGCTTCCGGAACTGCTGGTGATCTCGGATATGTGCTTCTGCGAGTATACCGATCACGGCCATTGCGGGATCTTGAACAACCCCGAACATCCCGGCTACGACCCACAACTCGGCGAGGGTTACTTACTCAATGACGCGACGCTCGCATTATTGGGCAAAGCCGCCGTGGTGCATGCCCAGGCCGGCGCCGACATCATCGCCCCATCCGGCATGATCGACGGCATGGTTGCCGGCATCCGCAGCGCCCTCGACGCCGCCGACTTGCAGCGGGTGGCGATTATGAGCTACGCCGCCAAATATTCGTCGGGATTTTATGGCCCGTTCCGCGACGCTGCCGAAAGCCCGCCCAGTTTCGGCGATCGCAGCCAGTATCAGATGGACCCGGCCAACACCCGCGAGGCGCTGCGCGAAGTCGAACTCGACGTGGAAGAAGGCGCCGATCTGCTGATGGTCAAGCCGGCCCTGGCCTATCTCGACATTATTCGCCAGGTCAAAGATCGCTTCGATCTGCCGCTGGCCGCATATCAAGTCAGCGGCGAATACAGTATGGTCAAAGCCGCCGCTGAACGCGGCTGGATCGACGAGCGCCGCGTCGCCCTCGAAAGCCTGCTGAGCATCCGCCGCGCCGGCGCCGACATGATCATCACCTATTGGGCCAAAGACGCCGTCCGCTGGCTACGCTAATCAAAGCAGAATGCAGCATGCAAAGTTCCGGTAGGGACACCCGCCAATGAATGCTGAGCGCGTGAGCGCAGCAGGGCATGCGCCGCCGGCATTCGCAAAAGAAAAGCGCTCTACTTTGGGGGTTCAAAGGGGGCGATGCCCCCCTTGCGGGGGTGCCGGGGGCTGGCCCCCGGCAAAAACCACACATCACCAGCGAACGGGGTGCGGGGCGCAGCCCCGCAACTACCAGCGAACGGGGTGCGGGGCGCAGCCCGCAACTACCAGCGAACGGGGTTCGGGGCGCAGCCCCGCAAACACCAGCGAACGGGGTTCGGGGCGCAGCCCCACCAGAAAGGCACCTATGAACGACAGTATCCTGAAAGCCGCCCGGCGCCGGCCGACCACTCACACCCCGATCTGGCTCATGCGGCAGGCCGGTCGCTATATGTCGGTCTATCGGGCGGTGCGTGAGCGCCACGGCTTTTTGCAGATGGTTAAAGCACCCGAGGTGGCGGCCGAAGTGACGATGCAGCCGATCGAGGCCTTCGGCATGGACGCGGCGATCATCTTCGCCGATATTCTGCCGCCGCTCGAAGGGCTCGGTCTGCGGCTAACCTTCGAGAAGGGCGAGGGGCCGGTGATCCACAACCCGATCAGCAGTCCGGCCGATATCGAAGCGTTGCAGCCATACAACGCCGAAGAGACTTCGGGTTACACCCTGGAGGCATTACGCATCGTGAAGCGCGAGCTTGGTGATCGCGGCGCGCTCTACGGTTTCTCCGGCGCGCCCTTCACACTGGCGAGCTATGCGATCGAGGGTGGCGGCAGCCGCGAGTACCGGCGCACCAAGCGCCTGATGTATAGTGATCCCACCGCCTGGCATGCCCTCATGACCCGCCTGAGCGATATGGTCGCCGAGTATCTGGTGGCGCAAATTCATGCCGGCGCCGACATCGTGCAGATCTTCGACTCGTGGGCCGGCGCACTTGCCCCGAACGATTATCGCGAATATGTGTTGCCGCATGTGCAACACGCGATCACGCGTTTTCGGGCCGCTTTTGAAGGCGAAGCGCCGCCGGTTGTCTATTTCGGCACCGACATGAACGGCATGTTGCCGCTGCTGCGTGAAACCGGCGCCGACGTGCTTGGCCTCGACTGGCGCATTAACCTCGACGACGGTTGGGCGCAATACGGTCACGATGTGGCGATCCAGGGCAATCTCGACCCGATGTTATTGCATGGCCCCTGGCCCATGATCGAACGCCGCGCCCGCGAGATCCTGGAGCGCGCCGGTGGACGGCCGGGCCACATCTTCAATGTCGGCCACGGTATCCTGACGGAAACGCCCGAAGATAATGTGCGCCGGTTGGTGGAATTTGTGCAGGGGTATCGACCGTGATGGGCCGGGGCGGATTGTAGGGGCGAAGCATTCGCCATGCAATCCATGCGATATTCGCAAGAAACTTGTGGCGAATGCTTCGCCTGTACGCAAGGAAAGCGGCCCCGGCCGAGCTAATCATTAGCAAAGGAATGACGTATGACGACAAAATATGCAGGTTCTGTCGAACTTTTTGAGGCAGCCCAAAACGTTATCCCCGGCGGTGTCAACTCACCTGTGCGCGCCTTTCGCGGCGTCGGCGGCTCGCCGATCTTCTTCCGTTCCGGCGCGGGTTCGCGTGTTACCGACGTGGACGGCAACGAGTTCATCGATTATGTGCTCTCCTGGGGGCCGTTGCTGCTTGGCCACGCGCATCCGGCAGTCGTGGCCGCGATCAGCGAGCAGGCCGCGCGGGGAACCAGTTTCGGTGCGCCGACTGAGCTAGAGACCGAGTTGGCCGAATTGGTGATTGCGCTGGTGCCGAGTGTCGAGCAAGTGCGTTTCGTCAATTCCGGCACCGAAGCCACCATGAGCGCCCTACGCCTTGCCCGCGCCGCCACCGGCCGCGAGTTGATCGTCAAGTTCAGCGGTTGCTATCACGGCCACGCCGATATGCTGCTCGTCGCCGCCGGCAGTGGTGTCGCCACGCTCGGCCTGCCCGATAGCCCCGGTGTTCCGGCCGCCACCGCCGCCAACACCCTCACGGTCGAGTACAACGATCTCGCCGGACTCAAGCAGGTTTTTGCTGCTCGCGGCGAACAGATTGCCGCTGTGATCGTCGAGCCGATCGCCGCCAACATGGGCTTCGTGTTGCCGGAACCCGGCTTTCTCCAGGGTATCCGCGATCTCACCAGCGAGTACGGTGCGCTCTTTATTCTCGACGAGGTAATGACCGGCTTTCGGGTTGCGCCGGGCGGCGCCCAGGCTTTGTGGGGGCTTGACCCCGACATCACCTGTCTCGGCAAGGTGATCGGCGGCGGCCTGCCGGTCGGCGCATATGCCGGCAAGCGCACTGTGATGCAACATGTCGCCCCGGCCGGGCCGATGTATCAGGCCGGCACGCTTTCCGGTAATCCCCTGGCAATGGCCGCCGGCCTTGCGACCCTGCGCACTGCATTCGACGGCGGCGCAGAATCGCTTTTCACCCAGGCCCAAAGCCGCGCCGCCCAACTCGCCGACGGTTTGCGTGCCCTGAGCGAAGAATGCAACATCCCGCTGCAAGTCGGTCAGGTCGGCACGATGTTCGGCTTCTACTTCCTTAAGCAAGCCGGTACGCGGGTTACGAGCTACGCCGAAGCCAAACAGTATGTCGATCCGGCCCGCTATGCGAAGTTCTTCTGGTCGCTGTGCGATCAGGGCGTCTATCTCGCACCCTCGCAATTCGAGGCCGGCTTCGTCAGTGCCGCCCACAGTAGCGAGGATATTGACATAACCCTGAGAGCGATTCGCGAGGCTTTAGGCGCGTAGTGGAGCATGGATCGCTCTGAAGGCCGGAAGCGGCAACACAATAAGCGCGTCAGCACCCTACAGGAAATTGCCATGCGCCGCAACAAAATTATCAGTGTCGATGAGGCGGTTCGCGTCATCCTCGACGGCGATACAGTCGCGACGGGCGGATTCGTCGGCATTGGTTTTCCTGAAGCGCTCGCAACTGCGCTGGAGCAACGCTTTCAGCAGGGCAATGGTCCCCATAACCTCACCCTGGTTTACGCCGCCGGCCAGGGCGATGGACGTACCCGCGGCCTGAATCACCTCGCCCACCCCGGCCTGGTCGCCAAAGTTATCGGCGGTCACTGGGGTTTGGTGCCCGGCCTCGGGCGCATGGCGATCAGCAATCAGATTCAGGCCTACTGCCTGCCCCAGGGCGTGATCACGCACCTTTTCCGGGCGATTGCCGGCGGTCGCCCCGGTGTGATCAGCAGTGTCGGCTTGCGTACCTTCGTCGATCCGCGTCTGGAAGGCGGTAAGCTCAATCAAGTTACCCAAAAAGACATCGTCGAAGTTGTCAATCTGGCCGGCAATGAATACTTGTTCTACCATGCCTTTCCGATCAACGTGGCCCTGTTGCGCGGCACCACTGCCGACGAGGAGGGCAATATCACGATGGAGCGCGAGGCGCTGGTGCTGGAGGCGTTGGCGATTGCCCAGGCCACTCGTAACTCCGGTGGTGTGGTGATGGTGCAGGTCGAGCGCGTTACCACCGCCCATATGCGCAGCCCCAAGGATGTGCAGATTCCCGGCATTCTGGTCGATTGCGTGGTTGTGGCGCCGCCCGAACTCCATCCCCAAACATTCGGCGAGGCCTACAATCCGGCCTATACCGGCGAGATTCGTGCGCCGCAGAGCCGCATCGCGCCGCTGCCGCTCGGCCCACGCAAGTTGATCGCCCGCCGCGCCGCGCAGATGCTGCGTATCAACGCCGTCGTGAATCTCGGCATCGGCATGCCCGAGGGCGTGGCCGCCGTTGCCGGCGAAGAAGGCATCCTCGACCTGATCACGCTTACGGTTGAGCCGGGCGGGATCGGCGGCATCCCTGCCGGCGGCCTCAGTTTCGGCGCCAGCGCCAATGCGCAGGCGGTGATCGATCAGCCGGCTCAGTTCGATTTCTACGACGGCGGTGGTCTCGATCAGGCGTTTCTTGGTATGGCCCAGGTTGATGCTCGCGGCAATGTGAATGTCAGCCGCTTCGGCCCCAAGATCGCCGGCGCCGGCGGCTTCATCAACATCAGTCAGAACGCCCGCGCCCTGTGTTTCCTTGGCACATTTACCAACGGCGCCAGAGTGCATGTTGCCGACGAGCGCCTTGTGATCGACCACGAAGGCCCGACGCCGAAGTTCGTCGAGCAGGTTGAACAGGTGACGTTCAGCGGCGATCTGGCGATCGAGCGCGGCCAACCCGTCCAGTATCTGACCGAACGGGCGCTGTTCCGGCTTACGCCCAACGGGCTTGAGTTGATCGAGATTGCGCCGGGCATGGATCTGGAACGCGATATTCTGGCCCATATGGCCTTCCATCCCCTGATCGCCGCCGATCTGCACACCATGGATGTGCGCATCTTCCGCGAGCAGTGATGGGTCTGAGCGATCGGGCCGTGATGCGTCTGGAAGATCGGCTACGCTACGAACCTGAGCACAATCTGGTATTCGCCAACTTCGAGGGTCTGGGCATCCACACAAAAGTCGAACTCGACGCGCTCAGCCATTTCCTCGACGCCTGGTTCGCCGCAGTTGGCCACAAGGTCAATGTCATCATCAACTACGACAACTTCTCGCTCTCGGCCCATCTCGCCGACGCCTACTATGCCATGGTGCGCCGCAACACCGGTCGCTATTTCCTCTCGTCTACCCGCTACTCGACCAATGCCTTCTTCCGGCGCCAACTCGGCGCCGGCCTGGCCGGTGTGACCGATCCCGACCGTATTTATCGTACCTTCGAGCAAGCCCGCGACGGCCTGTAGGGCAAAGCATTGTGCGCTGCGCCCTGCTTCGCTCCAACAGGCGATACAACCCATAAGGAGCCTCCATTATGACCGTGACCGATACCCGCACCGTTGTGCATGATCTGATGCGAGCCGGGCAGCAGAAGTTGATCGCCGGCTTCGAAGCGATCGAGCGCGAGGGTGCGCCGGCGGCCGGCTTGCCGCCGAAACAATTCGTCGATGAGAGTTGGCAGCGCCCCGGCGGCGGCGGCGGTACTGCCCGTGTCCTGACCGACGGCGCCGTTTTTGAACGCGCCGGTGTGAATGTGTCGGCGGTTCATGGCGCTCAGGTGCCGCCGACAATCGCCAATGAACGCCCCCACACCCAGGGGAAACCCTACTTCGCCACCGGCGTGAGTATGGTGCTGCACCCGCGCAATCCCTACGTTCCGGCCTTTCATGCCAATTTTCGCTATATGGAAGCCGGCGACGACTGGTGGTTCGGCGGCGGCATGGATCTGACGCCCGCCTACGGCTTTGATCAAGACGCCCGCCACTTCCACACTACGCTCAAACAGTTCTGCGAGCGCCATGGCGTGGTTGATTACGCCGAGGTTAAAGCCTGGTGCGATCGGTACTTTTTCATCAAACACCGCAACGAAATGCGTGGGATCGGCGGGATATTCTTTGATGCATTGACACCCGGCGGCGACGGCGCATTCGAGCGCACCCTGCAATTTGTTGAAGATGGGATCGCCACTATTCTCAGCGCCTACTTGCCGCTGGTGCGCCGCCATATGGCCGACCCGTACAATGATCGCGAGCGTCAGTGGCAACTGTATCGGCGCGGCCGCTACGCCGAATTCAATCTGGTGTACGACAAAGGCAGACCTTCGGCCTCCAGACCAACGGTAATATCGAGGCGATCCTGATGTCGTTGCCGCCGCTGGCTCGCTGGGAGTTCAAATATGTACCTGAACCCGGTAGCCCCGAAGCCGATGTCGCCCGCTTCCTGACGCCGCATGTGTGGGCCGAATGACGGGTGCCCATCCCATGCACACCCTTTGTATATATATCAGTTTATTGCATTTCATGCTATAATAGCTGCGAAACAGCACCGTGAAAATCTGTAGTACACAGTTCGTACTACCAGCGCATCCGCGCCACGCTCCGGCAGCGGCGCAGGGAGATTGATCCATGGCTCCGAAAGCCCAGTTCACCCGTGAGGACGGTCTTTATCACTCGTTCTGCGGCCTTGTGAGCGTCGGCTGGCTCTATCAGAAGATCAAGGATAGTTTCTTCCTGATCCTGGGAACCCACACCTGCGCACACCTGCTGCAAAACACGCTCGGCGTGATGATCTTTGCCCGCCCACGCTTCGCCGTGTCGCTGCTCGAAGAGATGGATCTTTCGTCGTCACAGCCCAACATCGACCAACAGATCGCGGAGATCCGCCGCGAGCATAAGCCCTCGGTGATCTTTCTGCTCTCGTCTTGCACCCCCGAGGTGATGAAGGTCGAGTTCGAGGGCCTGGCCCATTCCCTGAGCACCCCCGAGTTGCCGGTGCTGTTCGTGCCTGCGTCCGGCCTCGACTATACCTTCGCCCAGAGCGAGGATTCCGTGCTGCAAGCGCTTATTCCCTTTTGCCCCGAGGCACCGCCCGACGATAAGCGGGTTGTCTTCCTTGGCTCGGTGAATGACGCTGTGGCCGATGATTTCGCGCTTGAGGCCGCGCGCCTTGGGATTCCGGTGGCCGGGTTCTTGCCCGCCAACCATTTCCACGAATTGCCGCCGATCGGCCCCGGCACCATTATCGCGCCGATCCAGCCGTTTGTGCCGAAGACGGCCACGCAGTTGCGCAATGAGCGCGATTGCACCCTGTTGCAATCGCTCTTTCCCTTCGGCCCCGACGGCTCGCGCGCCTTCTGGGAAGATCTCGCCGCCCATTTCGATATCAAAGTCGATCTGCGTGAGCGCGAGGCTGCGGCCTGGGAGCGCATCCGCGAGCATACGGACTTTTTGCGCGGCAAGAAATCTTCTTCGCCGCCGATACGCTGATGGAGTTGCCGCTGGCTCGGTTTGCCCGTGCTTGCGGCGCCGAAGTGCTTGAATGCTCGACGCCGACGATCAATCGGCGCTTCCATGCCCGCGAACTGGAATTGCTCCAGGGTGTGCGGCTGGTCGAGCAGGCTAACTTCGATCGTCAGCTCCGCAGCATCGCCGAGGAAGAACCCGATCTCGTGATCGCCAACATGATCACCACCAACCCGCTCGTCGGGCGCGGCGTGGTGACGAAATGGGGCACCGAGTTCGCCTTTATGCCGATCCACAGTTGGGGCGGCGTCAACACTCTGGTCAACACTTTCACCCGCGTCATGCGGCGCCACGCCCATCTTGATGCCGAAGGTCTCGACCCGATCTGGACCGCCGGACTTATGCCGTCGGCCCCCGGCGATGTGATCCCACTGATGCAGTGAATGCAGCATGCAGCATGTGGAATTGAGACGGCTGGAGCCAGCTTCTGCATTCCCAATGCTGCATGGAACCGGAGTGAGCTCATGCGATTAGCCTACTGGATGTATGAAGGCACCGCCCATCATGGCGTCGGCCGGATCATGAATAGCATGCGCAATGTGCATGCCGTCTTCCACGCGCCCCAGGGCGACGACTACGTCAATACGATCTTTACGATGCTGGAGCGTACGCCGCGCTTTCCGGCGATGACGACCAGCGTGGTAAGCGGCAGTGATCTGGCCCGCGGGACGATTCGCCTGCCCGAAACCCTCAAGCAGGTCGAGGCCAAGCTGCATCCCGAACTTATGGTGGTGGTGGCTTCGTGCAGCACGATCCTGCTGCAAGAGAACCTGGAGATAACCGCCGCTTCGGCTCATGTCGATGCCGATGTGCTGGTCTACGACGCGAACCCTTACCGCATGCAGGAGAACGCCGCCGCCGAAGGACTCTTCACCGAATTGGTGCGGCGCTACGCCACTGCTCAACCCCTTACCGAACAGCCAAGTGTGAATATCATCGGCCCGGCCTCGCTCGGCTTTCATGTGCGCCACGATCTGACCAGCCTGCGCCGGATGCTCGGCACACTCGGCATTCAGATCAATGTCGTTGCGCCATGGGGCGCTACGGTCGATGATCTGCGCAAGTTGCCGGCGGCATGGTTGAATATTGCGCCCTACCGTGAACTTGGCTTCCGCGCTGCGAAATATCTCGAAGAGCAGTTCGGCACGCCGGCTCTGTGGGATGCCCCGATCGGCGTGAAGCCGACTCTGCGCTGGTTGAACCAGTTGGTCGAGACGCTGAACGAACTTGGCGTGGCCCGCAACGCAACCCCGATCAAGCTGCCGCCGCTCACGGCCTTCTCGCTTGATGGTATGTCGGCTCCCTCGTCGGTGCCCTGGTTCGCCCGTACCGCCGACATGGAGAGCTTCAGCGGCAAACGCGCCTTTGTCTTCGGCGATGCCACCCACACTGTCGGCATGGCCAAGTTCCTGCGCGACGAACTTGGCATGCCGCTCTGTGGTGCGGGAACCTATCTCACCAAAGAAGCCGCCTGGGTTCGTGAGCAGTTGCAGGGCTATGTGAGCGACGAGCAGTTTATCGCCACCGATGAATTCCAGACTGTGGCCGCTCGCATCGCCGCATTGCAGCCGGAATTGATCTGCGGCACGCAGATGGAGCGTCATACCGCCCGCAAGCACGACCTGAACTGCATGGTGATCGCGCCGCCCACCCATATCGAGAATCACCTGCTCGCCTACCGGCCCTTCTTCGGGTTCGACGGCGCCGACACTATCGCCGACGAAGTTTATATGACCTGTACGCTCGGCATGGAGAAGCACCTGATCGACCTCTTCGGCGACGCCGGCCTTGATGAAGTGTCTGACACGGTTGAGGTTGGCAAGCCGGTTCCGCTGACGGATTCCACGGTGCCGAACGGCGCAACGGATGCTGTTGAGGTTACGGCTGCCGAATCAGCCCTCAACCCTCAGTCCTCAGGCCTCATCTGGCTACCCGACGCCGAAGCCATGCTCAAGAAAGTGCCGTTCTTCGTGCGCGGCCGGGTGCGCGGCAATGTTGAAAAATACGCCCGCGAGCACGGCATCAACCAGATCAGCGGCGACGTGCTTCTCACGGCCAAAGAGCACCTCGGTGCGTGATAATATGGCAACGTGAGGGCGAAGCATTCGCACAGTGGCAGCTTCGCCCTACCAAAAGTGACATAAACCCTATGACACTCACAACCCGACCACTCCACGAAATCACGCTGCTTTCGCAGGCCGAACGCCTGAAAGGCCGGCCGAAGCTGTGTAGCGATTGCGGGATCTGCTCCAGCAGCCTGCGCCCGCGTATGCCCGATGCCTGTGTCTTTGTGGAGAATCAAAGCGAGGCGATCGAGCAGCGGCTTCACGGACGCAATCGGCGCGACGGCGATGAATTATTGTTCGGGATTTATCGCGCCGTCCATGTTATTCGCATGCGCAACATCAACCCCGACGCTCAGTGGAGCGGGATCGTCACCGGTTTGGGCGCACTGCTGCTGGAACGCGGCATCGTTGACGGTGTGATTACCACCATGGCGGTGCCCGGCACCCATCATGCACCGCTGCCGATCCTCGCCCGTACGCCGGAAGAGGTGATCGCCAGCGCGCGCAACAAGCCCTGTCTTTCGCCGAATCTGGAGATCCTTGATGCCGTGCGCGAGAGCGGCTTGCGCCGGATCGCCTTTATCGGCACCGGTTGTCAGGTTCACGCCCTGCGTGCTCTCCAGGATGAACTTGGCCTGGAGAAGCTCTATATCATCGGGATCCCATGTACCGATAATGTCGCCTATCCCGATATGCTGCGTTTTCTTCAGGCGGCCTCGAAATCGCCCGACACCGTGGTTCACCACGAATTCATGCAGGATTTCCGGATCTGGCTGCGTCACGAAGACGGCCATGTCGAGAAGGTTAATTTTGTCGATCTCGATGTCAGTGCAATGGGCGGCGAGATCGGGATCTTTCCGGCGGCCTGCCTGAGTTGTTTCGACTATCAGAACACGCTCTCCGACCTTACGATCGGTTACCTCGGTGCGCCGTTGCCGCCCACCGAGCGCTGGCAATGGACAATGGTACGTACCGAGGTCGGCGAAGAATTGTTCAACCTGATCCGGCCCTACCTGGAGGAAGGTCAGTTCACCCAGCGCGGCAATCGACTTCTGGGCGTCAGCGAGTATGTGCGCATGCTCAAGCGCCCGCGCGGCCGTCCGCCCTGGCCGATCCGCAAGCTGATCGCCTGGATGCAACGTAATCGCGGGCCGCGTGGCCTGGAGTTCGCTCGTTCGGTGATCGAGATGAAGTTGCTGCGCAACCTCCAATTCGTCCGTGATCGCCATGGCCGCCTTGAACGTCGGATCGTCCCAAACCACGTCTACCGCGCCCTGGCCCAGTATTCGCAGGTATACGAAGAAGAATTCGGCACACCGCTCAAAGCGCCTGTCCGATGATAGCGAAGGGCGAAGCATTCGCCCCCGATAATTATGTATGGCCGAATGGTATACCGGGCGGATGCTTCGCCCACGAAGGAGCTACCCATATGTCCCTGATCCTGGCAGTGTATGGCAAAGGCGGCATCGGCAAGTCCACCACCTCGGCCAACCTCTCGGCGGCGATGGCCCTCAAGGGGGCAAAGGTGTTACAGATCGGCTGCGATCCGAAGCACGACAGCACCTTCCCGCTCACCGGTATCTTGCAGCCGACCGTGATCGATACGCTTTCGGAAGTTGATTTTCATATCGAGGATGTCGAGCAGGAAGATGTGATCGTGACCGGATTCGCCGGCGTCGATGCGCTTGAGTCGGGCGGTCCGCCTGCCGGCAGTGGCTGTGGCGGCTATGTCGTCGGCGAGACTGTCAAGCTGCTCAAAGAATTTGGCCTGTATCACAAATACGATGTGATTCTCTTCGACGTGTTGGGCGATGTGGTGTGCGGCGGGTTCTCGGCGCCGCTTAACTACGCCGACTATGGCATTATCATCGCCTGTAACGATTTCGACAGCATTTTCGCCGCCAACCGGCTCTGCCTCGCCATCGCGCAAAAAAGCGTTCGCCACAAAGTCAAGATGGCCGGCGTGATCGCTAATCGGGTCGATTATGCGAACGGCGGCGGCACCAGTTTGCTCGAAGGGTTCGCCGATACCGTCGGCACCCGCATTCTCGGTTGCGTACCGTACCACGATCTGATCCGTCGCTCGCGCCTCGCCGGCAAAACCCTCTTCGAGATGGAGGGCGAAGGCAAAGAAGATTGCGTCAAGCCCTTCAACGATATGGCCGAAGAACTTCTGGCGACCCCAGAGGCGTCAGTCCCCAATCCCATCTCCGACCGCGACATCTTCAATGTCATCGGCGGCTGGAGGTAAAAAGTCCGGGTTGAATCCGGGTGTAGGGCGCACACATGCTGCACTCTACACCCGCCACAACCGCACGGTCCAATCGCCTGAGGCAGAGGCCAGGAAACGTGCATCAGGGCTGAAGGCAACGCCCCAGATGCTGCCGTTGTGGCCGTGCAGATCGAATAATGTGCGCAGCGTGCCGTCAAATCCGGCGCCCCACAACCTGAGATTGCCGTCCATCCCGCCGCTTGCCAGCATACGCCCGTCGGCGCGCCAATCCAGGCTTGCCGTCATCCCGCGATGCGCCTCTACCCGCTCGATCAGCGTGCCGTCAGCCTCGGCCCAGATGATCAGCCGACCATCGTCGCCGCCACTCGCCAGCATACGCCCCTCCGGCGACCATGTTACGCAGCGGGCAACCCCTTCGTGCGCGTCGATGCGCCGGATCGTCTGCCCACTACTGCTTTCAATCACCCTGATCGTGCCGTCGAATGCCGCCAGGGCCAGCCGCCGCCCGTCGTGGCTCCAGGCCAGATCGGCCACCCGCCCGCCGGGACTGGGGATCTGAGTGATCGCCGCTTGTGCGCCGACATCCCATATCCAGACCGTCTCGTCCCAGCCGCCGCTCACGGCCAATGCGCCGTCGGGCGAGAAGCGCACCCGCGTCACTGCCCCGCGCTGCCGGCCGAGGGTTTGTGTCGCTGCGCCATCGAGTCGGCTCAAACAGATCAGCCCATCCCAACTTCCGCTGATGATCATTTGCCCATCGTCCGACCAATCGGTGCAGAGAATGGTATCTTGCCGGACGTTCAATGTCTTTTCGAGGCGGCCATGCTGCACGTCCCATACAAACAGGTTGCGCCCGCTCGGCCCGGCGAGCCAGCGCCCGTCCGGCGCCCAGGCAATCCCGCGAATCGCCTCGTGCGGCCCCTGGAGCAACGCAACCAGGCGGTCGATCGCCGGTGTAGGTGCCGGCGGCGGTGTTGTCCGCGAGATCCGCTGCGGCAGTGCCGGGATAAGCGGCGCCGGCGAACTTAACAGCGCCCGTCGGAACTCCTCGATACTCGCCAGGCGATCGCGCTGGCTGATCGCCAATGCCTGCATCAAGGCATCGGCTACCGGTGTCGAGAGTTCCGGCACAAGCTGTTGCGGCGGGCGCAGCGGATCGCGTTCCGCAGCGACCCGGTCGGTGGCCGGCGGCGGTTCCACCCCGGTCATCAGGTGATACAGGGTCGCGCCGAGGCTATACAACTCGCTACGAACATCGGTGCGATCGGCATCGCCGCCATACTGCTCAATCGGCGCGTAAGCCGGCGTCCCAATCCCGCGGATGGTGACGCGAGTCAGCTGGCCGCCGCGCTTCAGCAAGCCAAAATCCACCAGTTTAATCCGGCCTTCGGGTGTCAGGCGCGCATTGGCCGGTTTCATATCACGGTGCAAAATCGGCGGATGTTGCTGGTGCAAAAACGTCAACACATCACAGAGTTGCACCGCATAGCCGAGCACCTGTGTTTCAGGGAGCGCGCCGCTGCCGTCATCAAGGATATCCTGCAAACTCTGGCCGGGCACCAGTTCCATCACCAGATAGCCATTGCCGTCGTACTCGAACATGTCGTGATAGATCGGCAGATGCGGGTGACGCAGGCGGTGAAGAGTGGCAAATTCACGTTGAAACGCCGCGATGCTCTGCGCGTCGAAGGTCTCTTTTAATGCCAGGCGCGTGGTGCTGCCGCGGCGCTCAACGGCATAGACGGCGCCGAACCCGCCGTAGCCAAGCACCCGTCCGATCCGGTAGGCAGCGATCAGGACACCGGGATCGTGCAATTGCAATGCGTAGCGCAAATGCATGCCGCACGCCTTACAGCGTACGGCATCATTCGGATTCACCGTTTCGCACCCGTTACCGGTGCGTTGATCCAGACAAATCACCATTGGGAATACGATATTCGAAATACAAAAGCAGCGGCGCAGGCTATTGCGCCCTACGTCTTTCTTGCACGCCGCATGCCTTATGCATTCGGCAACCACACCATAAATCGGCAACCACCGCCGTCGCGATCTTCAACCCAGATCCGGCCGCCGTGGGCCAGCACGGCGTGGCGACAAAAGTGCAACCCCAACCCGGTACCGCGATGCATCTCGCCGCTGCCCTGCATAAATGGCTCAAAAATACGTTCGCGATCGTCCGGCTTTACACCTGGCCCGCGATCGCTGACAAGCAGCAATATTCCGCCGACGGCATCGGCCCGGCCCTCAAGAACGATATGCTCCTGGGTTGGCGAGAAGCGGATCGCATTCGCCACCAGATTAGTGATCACCCGCCGTAACAGACGCACATCGCCCGAACCTTCCAGGCCGAGTGGCCGCACCGTCGCGGTCAAGCTGCAATCTCGTTGCGCGGCCACATTTTGCAGCATCTGGGCCACATCGCCAAGTAACTCAGCGACACCGAAATTGCGCCGATCGATTCGATAGCCGCTCTGCAACCGCTTCACCTCAAGCATATCGTTACAGAGTTCGACGGCTGAACGGACACTGCGCAGTCCGGTTGCCAGAGTTTCGAAGATCGTCGGATTTGTCGGCGTGCCGCTGAGCAAACGCTGCGTCACCTCGATACTGGCGTGGGTCGCAACCAGCGGGCTGCGAATATCATGCACCAGCAGGTTGATCATCTGCTCGCGGGCCTGTTCAATCGCGTGCAGATCCGCCACATGCTTGACACGGGCAATTGCCACGCCGATCTGGGCGGCTGCGGCCGTCAGCAGTGCGCCGATCGCCGGATCACCGTCGGCGACTGCAAAGAGTTGTAATTCGCCCGCCTCACCGCCGGGGTTCGGCAGCGAAATATGTAATCCGGCTGCTGCAGACGTGGTTGCGCCGATCGCAATCGGCGATAATCCCGGCCAGGCAAGCCTGCCGCCCCCAGCATTGCCGATTGCAATCACTTCGGCCAGGGCCTGCTGCACAAGTTCCTCCGGTGCTGCGGCAGCGCCGAGGCGTAATGTTAGCCGATAAAGCCACTGGAGTTGTGCCTTGCTCAGTGACTCAAGTGTCGCGTTGAGGTTGTCCGTCATCATAGTTTGGATCGCTTGATAACGTCTTATTTTGACGCGTGCCGTCAGTATACTCGAAAATCGGCGCCTATGGCAGGTTTGACGCCCGAGTCTCGGATGGCTATAATGCCCCTGTTATGCACCGAAATGAGTCAATGTTTGGTCAACAGTAGTTGTTTCGCGCATTCGATTGCGTCCTGGAGGTTAGTACAATGAGTGTTCAGAGTCGGCGCGGCCGCAAGGTCGAGGCGCCTAAGCGCAATCCGGTTACGATTTTCTACATTGCAATTGGCGCCGTCTTGATCGTCGGTATTGCCTTTCTTGTCACCATGATGGTGCGCGGCAACGACGTTGCAACTGAAGCGCCGACCGCCCCTGTCGGTCAGACGGCCGAGGGCTTTTACTACAAAGGCAACCCCGAGGCGCCCATCACCGTGATCGCCTACGAAGATTATCAGTGCCCGGCGTGTGCCTTCTTTAACCGCAATCTGAAGCCGATCCTGGAGCGTGATTATATCAACACCGGCCAGGTTCAGTTTGTGTATCACGAGTTCCCGCTCGATATTCATCCCAATGCAGTGCCTGCCGCCGCAGCCGCTCGTTGCGCCGGCGATCAGGGTTCCTTCTGGCAGATGCACGATACGATTTTCGCCAATCAGTCGGTCTGGGCGAATCTCAGCTCGACCACCAATGTCTTCAGCGGCTACGCCGGTCAACTTGGTCTTGATCGAACGGCCTTCGAGAGTTGCCTCGCCAGTGAAACGCACGTTGCCGCGATCACTGCCGCCGGTGGGTCGTCGATCGAAGCCGGTGTCGGCGCCACGCCGACCTTTAGCGTCAATGGGCAGTTGGTGGATTCGGGCGGTCTTATCCCGGCGATCGATGCAGCGCTGCGCGCTTCCGGCCAGTAGTGCTATAATGCCGCCGGTCTTTCAAGGAACACTATCAGGAGCAAACGACCACCGTGCGTAGCCGAGAACTTTATGCGCTGTTAGTTATCATTATTCTCACCGGGTTTGCCGCCTGGGTGAATTTCGCCCCCGGCCAGACGTTGTTTGGCCGGGATACGAGCATCCGCCTTGGTCTCGATCTTCAGGGCGGGATCCAGGTGCTGCTGCGCTCTAATGATCCAACCGCGACCCGCGAAGAGATGGAGACGGCGCGCGGCGTGATCGAACGCCGGGTCAATGCTCTTGGCGTCGGTGAGACGGTGGTACAGCTCGCCGGCAATGATCGCTTGATTGTGGAATTGCCTGGTGTCAACAACCCCGAACAGGCGATCGAAACCCTGCGTGGCACCGGTCGCCTGGAGTTTATCGACTCGCAAGGCCAGTTCCTTTCTCCCGGCCAGGTTGTGCGTACCTCCAACAGCCCCGATCCGGTGCTGCCCGAGACAGAGGCGATCACCGATACTGCGCTGCTTGGCCCGGTCTATCAGAGCATCACCGAGGGCGCTGATCTCGATACCTCGCAGGTGCAGCCGGCCTTCTCACAGGGCGGCACGGTTTCGCGGCCGGCGGTTTCGTTCGCCTTCCGCGGCGAGTCGGCGTCGGCCCTGGCCAGTTTTACCGGCCAGAATATCGGCCAACCGATGTGTATCGTGCTCGATAATCGCGTGGTTAGTTGTCCGGTGGTTAATGCTCCGTTGCCCGATGGCTCCGGCGTGATCGAAACCAATACGGCCGAGGATCGCGACCAGATCTTGAATCAGCTCAAGTATGGCGCGCTGCCGGTGCCGCTGGTGGTCGAGACGAGCCGCTCGGTGACGGCGACCCTTGGCCAGGAGAGTGTTCAGGCCAGTGTGCTCGCCGGTGTCGCCGGTTTGACGGTGGTGGCGCTCTTTATGATCCTGTTTTACCGTGTCCCCGGTATGCTGGCAACACTGGCCCTCGCGATCTATACCCTGATCAGCTTCGCGATCTATCGTATGATCCCGATTACGCTGACGTTGCCCGGTATCGCCGGTTTCATCCTTTCGATCGGCCTGGCTGTCGATGCGAATGTGCTGATCTTCGCCCGCCTCCGTGAGGAGTATCGGCGCGGGCGCGATATTCGCAGCGCGCTTGAGTTGGGCTTCCAGGAGTCCTGGCCCGCTATCCGCGACTCGAGTGCTTCGACCTTGATCGCCAGCGCTGTGCTGTTTGTCTTCGGCAGTAGCTTCGGCGTCAGTATCATCCAGGGCTTTGCCCTAACCCTTGGCCTTGGGATCCTTGTCAGTCTCTTCACGGCGATCGTGGTCACCCGTACATTCTTGCGCCTGGCGACGCCGCTCTTTAGCGAGCAGAATGCCTGGTTGTTCGGGATCGATCGGCGGGCTACGGTTGCGAATGAGTCCACGCCGAGTGCCGAGGCGGTTTGAAATTGATGCCATGGTGCGGATTGCTGCTGTAAGGGCAATTCGCACGCTTTAGCGCAAAAGTGAGTATTGAATCATGGAACAGTTGGTTCGCCGCCGCTACTGGTGGTTTGCGATCTCGCTCATACTGATCTTGCCCGGCCTCTATTTCTTGCTTCTGCATCCGCTGGTCACCACTGGTCAGTTTAGCGTCGGCCTGCGCGCCAGTATTGATTTTAGCGGTGGTGCCCTCTGGGAGTTGCGCTTTCCTGAACAGGCTCCCGGTACGGTGAGCAGTGAAGTGGTTACGACCGCGTTTGCCGAAGCCGGTTTCGAGAACGCCATTGTGCAAATGAGCGCAATTGAGGTTGATGGCGTTCAAGCCGCCGAGGCGTTGGTACGTACCGCCCGCTCAGTGAAGCCGATCCGAATGCAGAGATCGCTGCGGTTGAGTCGGCGGTTACTGCGGCGATCGGGCCGGTTTCGCGCGAACGCCTGGAGAGTGTCGGCCCCACGGTGAGCCAGGAGAGTACGCGCAGCGCGGTGATCGCCGTGCTTGGTGCGTCGCTGATTATTCTGCTCTACCTGACGATTGCGTTCCGCCGCGCGCCGCATCCGGTGCGCTACGGTGTTTGCGCCATTCTGGCGATGATCCACGACGTGGTGCTGGTGCTCGGGATCGCCTCGATCCTCGGTACGTTCTTCGGCCTTGAAGTCGATGCGTTGTTTCTCACGGCATTGCTGACCATCCTCAGCTTCTCGGTGCATGATACGATTGTGGTCTTCGACCGCATCCGCGAGAATTTGATCGGTCGCCGCCCCGGCGAAGAGTTCAACGATATTGTCAATCATAGTATTGTGCAAACGCTTCCGCGCTCGATCAATACGCAGCTCACAACTATGTTCACCCTGACGGCGCTGTTGCTGTTCGGTGGTGAGACGATCCGTAACTTTGTGGCGATTATGCTGATCGGTCTGATTAGCGGTACTTATTCGTCGATCTTCAATGCTGCTCAGTTACTGGTGATCTGGGAGCATCGCGAGTGGCGCTCCTGGTTCGGTCGCGGCTCCGGTGAGGGTGAAAGTAACCCGGCTACCGCAAACTAAACGGCCTGGACTGATAGTCGGAAAGGCGAAGCATCCCGTTGTGGGGCTTCGCCTTTCCATTACCCGCGATGATTATCACTTTTCTGACTGATTTCGGGCTGCGTGATGCTTATGTCGGGGCCATGAAGGGCGTCGCATTGACGGTTGCGCCGCAAGCAACTCTGATCGATATTACACATCTGGTGCCGCCGCAAGATGTACGTACGGCGGCGCTGTTGCTGGCCGATTATGTGCCGTTCTATCCGTCCGGCAGTGTGCATGTGGCGGTGGTCGATCCGGGTGTCGGCAGCGCCCGCCGCAGCCTTGCGATCAGGCTGGATCTGGACGGGGCGCAGCATACGCTGGTGTTGCCGGATAATGGCCTGGCGTGGCCGCTGCTGCAACAGGCAACAGCGTATCGCGCCGTTGTGTTGCGTGAGCCGCGCTTCTGGTTGCCGCAGGTGAGTAGCACCTTCCACGGGCGCGATATCTTTACGCCGGTGGCGGCGCATCTCGCCCTGGGGCTGGATCTGGTGGAGTTCGGGCCGCCGGCCGGGGAATTGGTGCGCCTGGAGATCCCGCTGTTGCGCCGCGAGGGCGAGCGGATCATCGGCCATGTGGTGACGATCGATCATTTCGGCAATTGTGCGAGTAGCATCCGCCGCAGCGATCTTGTGGCCGGTGTAAACTACGAGGTATGGATCGCCGGCCGCAACCTCGGCCCGCTGCGTCGCACCTTCGCCGATGTCGCACCCGGCGCAGCACTGGCATTGTTCAGCAGTAGCGGCCGGGTGGAAGTGGCGCTACGTGACGGCAACGCCGCCCAGGTGCTTGGTATTACGTGTGATACGGAGTTGGAATTGCGAGCTACTCGGGCGATGAACTGAAATTGCCGCGCCGGTTGTGGACGCTGAGTAACTTCGGCGCGTTCTCGTGCATCAGCCAGTGATAACAGAGCGCCGCCACCGGCGCCAGCAACCAGAAGTTAAACAGCCGGAAGATAATCGCCGCCGGCACCGCCGCCGGCCCGCGCCAAGCTGGCTAAGGACGGCGATCAGGGCGGCTTCGACGGTGCCGCCGCCGCCGGGCAAGACATTGAAGGTCGAGGTGATCAGCGCGATCCCAAAAGCACAGAGCACCGCACCGAAGCCGATTGTCGAGCCGAGTGCGTGCAACACCAGCAACATCGCCAGGCTGTGACCGCTCAGCGCCGTCAGTTGCACGAGTATCAGCATAATGACATCGCGGCGGCGAGCTGCCATCAGGCCGCGTCCGCGACAGAGTTCGGTAATCAGATGTTCGGCCCACACCCCGTGCCAACGCTGGCCGAGTAAACGCCCGCCCACGCGCTCCAGGCTACCGAACCAACGGTGCAACGTGTCTTCGCGGCGTGTGAGCACATACACCGCCAATCCAATCACCGTGAGCGCAACTAAGCCGGCCAGGTGGCTCGCCCCGCCGGTGCTGATACCGCGTAGCGCCAGGTAAAACAGGCTAAACCCGAAAACCAGCAGCATCGCGGCACTGTAGCTCAGGGTTTCCAGCGAGGCAATCAGGGCCGACTCGCCCCGTGAGACACCACGACGGTTAAAATTGCCCACCAGAAAGGCATAACTTCCAACTCCGCCCGCCGGCACCGATTGGCTGAGCACGATCGCTACCAGCGCCGTTGCCCAGATCCGCAACATACTCATGCGGTAGCCGATCGAACGCAGCGTCAGACTAAAAACTTGCGAACTTACCAAATAGCTCCCGCAGATAACGACAAAGGCGGCGATCAGCCAGCCCGGGCGGGCATCTCGCATAAGGCTAAAGGCTTCTACCAACCATTCCCGATTGAGCCAGGCAAGAATCAATAGCGCCAGGCTAATCAATGCACTGGTGATGAGTTTCCATGGTGCAGTATGCATGACTTCCTTTCGTCTCTGCGGGACTCTTCGTGTTTCTGACGGCAGTGACGACCAGAAGGTTGCAGTACTCACCATTGAATACTGAACGTGCCTTCTTTTCCTGTCGGATCTTCCCAACGAACCTCGACTTTTTCAACCTGAGCGTGTGTCGGCCCGCTATAACACCAGCTTACTAATTTTTGTACCGCCGGGCGGGTGCCTTCAAACACGGCTTCAACCCGACCATCGTTTAGATTGCGCACCCAGCCGGTTACTCCGCCCTGCCGTGCCCGATCACGAGTGTATGCGCGAAAATTTACGCCTTGAACACGCCCCGAGATCAAGACATAAGCCCGTACTTGTTCCATAATGCTGTTGTCGCTCCTGCTCGTGCCTGCGTTCCCCCCGGCAGGCAGAGGTATGCACCCTGGCCAAGTATACTCCAGCGTGTCGGCTGTCGCAATCGGGCCTAAGGCTAGAACTTATTTGACAGCATCCTGCCCCTCGCCTACCATGACTGATACTATGTCCAGGTTTTCGCTGCCGCCATGGTTTGCGGTATTGCTGTGCTTCCTCGTGCTCGGCGTGGTGCTTACCTGGCCGTTGGTTTGGCGTCCGCTTAGCGATCTTCCCGGCGGCGCACATAAAGACGGCCTGGAAGATGCTTACCAGAATGTCTGGAATCTCTGGTGGACCGTTGAAGCGCTACGCCAACCGACCAGTCTCTGGCTGAGCGATCGGTTTTTCTATCCTGAACAGCCGAATCTGCTGTACCACACGCTCTCGCCGGCCAATACCTTGCTTGTAGCGCCGATTACGGCGCTCTGGGGGCCGATCGCCGGCTACAATGCGGTGGCGTTGCTCTCGTTTGGGTTTGGCGGCCTTGGGATGTGGTTGCTGGCCCGTCGTTGGGTTGGCCCGGCTGCGGCGTTGCTCGCGGGGATCGTTTATGTCGCCAGTCCGTTTCATCTGGCGGCGTTGGTTACCGACGGCCAGTTGCAGATCTTCGCCCACCAATGGTTGCCCTGGTATGGGTTGTTTTTGCTGCGTATGCTGCATCCCGATGCTCGTTTGCCTGATGCGGCCCTTGCCGGCGCATTTCTGGTGCTGACGGCGTACAGCGATTGGTACTATACGCTGTTTCTGTTGCTGTTCAGTGCACCGCTGGTGCTCTGGACATTCGTCAGGCGCCAATCTGAGCGGCGCCAACTTCTGGTGCGCCTGGCACTGCTTGGCGCTCTTTTTAGCGCACTCGCCGGCCCGCTGATCGGTTTGATGTTGCTTGAGTCGGCTCGCAGCGATTACATGTACATGCTGCCCGACGACGATCCGGCGCGTCTCTCTGCCGATCTTTTGGCATATCTGGTGCCACCACGACTTCATGCGCTCTGGGGAGTTGCGCCCTGGGATTGGGGCGTTGCAATTGCGGTCAACCGGCGCTTTTACCTGGGTCTCGTCGCCGGCGTTCTGGCGTGTGTTGCGCTGATCCGACGGCCAATCTTGCGTCCCTGGGGGTGGGCGGTGCTCGCGTTCTGCATCCTCTCGCTCGGCGGTTCGCTGCGCATCAATGGCGTCGATACCGGCATAGTGCTGCCGCAGGCCTTGCTGGCCGATCTGCCGATTGTGCGGCTCACCCGCCAACCCGATCGCTTCAATGTCATGGTGACACTGGCGCTCGGGGTGCTGGCGGCAGGTGGGGCTGAGGTATTGGCCGCATCATTGCGCCGGCCCCTATGGCGTGGCGTCGTAATCTCGTTGGCGGGGTTGCTGCTGCTACTCGATTATTTCCCGGCTCCGATCGTGACCCGCACACCGGCGGTGCCGCCGTTTCTGGCGTCCTTGCCGCCCGGCGACGGTGCGCTGATCGAATACCCCTTTCATGGCGAACGGCCCTACCGCGATGCCGAACGCATGTTGTTTCAGACGGTACATGGCCGGCCGATCAGCGGCGGCTATCACTCGCGTGCCTACCCGCAACCGCAACTCGGCTTGCCGGTGCTGCGCGATCTTGAGGTGGGCCGGCTTGAGCGCGATATTACGGTGGATTCGGGTTCCTGGCCGCAGATGCTGGCCACGCTCGGCTTTGAATATATTATCGGCTACAAGCAGCAACCACTAGGGCCGCAGAGCTTGCAGCCGGAAGAAGCGGCGCCGTTCCGGGCGCTGGTCGAAGCCGGCCTGGGGGTGAAGCAACCGCTTTACGAGGACGCCTGGCTGATCGCCTATCGCGTGCCGCCGGCCGACCCGGCGCCTTTGATCGGATTACGCGGCGGTTGGGGAGCGCTTGAGGCGGTGCAGAGCGCGGACTCCTTCCGCTGGATCGGTGCGCGGGCGGAGATCGGCGTGCATGTGCCGGACGCCGGGCGCTATCAGTTCAGCTTCGACGCCCTACCCGCCGGTGGCCCTCGGCATCTGCTGGTGGAATTACCCACCGGAACGACAACTTTGCCGCTGACATCGGAACAACGACGCTATCGGCTGCTGCTGGATCTGCCGGCTGGAACCTCGCTGATCGGCCTGGCGAGCCGTGAAGCGCCGACAAGTGGTGATGCACTTGAAGGTAACGACGATACCCGACCGATCACGGTGCGCTTCACTCGGATTGCCCTTGAACGCCTGGCGCTGATGTCTGAGATGCCGCAGGCGCGGCCCTGATGTTGTATGTGATCAGGCGCCGGCAGCATGCCATAGCCCTTGCCATGCTGCCATCGTTGCACTGCCCCAGCCGCGCTCACCTTGCAGAAATACTGCATTTCGGTAGCGTAAATCGAGGTCGAGTGCGGTTTGGAAATCGCGTAAGGCTGCATCTACCTGACCTTGACTGAATAGGATCGCTGCACGAGCCGCCAATGCTTCTGCATCGAGTGGGTTACCGCTGAGCGCCTGTTCAATCAGGGCGAGGGCCTCGACACTGTTGCCCTGCTCGAAAGCGCAGAGCGCCAGCAGCGTATGCGCTTCGTAGAAGGCCGGATCGCTAACCAGAGCCTGTGAGAATTTGGCGGCAGCAGCAGCATACTCGCCGTTGACCATCAAGTTGCGCCCGGCATCGATCGCCTCTTTGGCACCGACCTGCAGCGGCAGCGCAGTCGGTGGTTCGATTACCGGCGGGGGTGGGTTCGCCGATTGTGAAAGCGTTGGCGGCATGTGTCGCGCATTATTGGCCGATGCGCCGGCACCGGCGACTGCGGCCATAATAAGCAGGAACAAGAGTACAAAAGCCGCTCCACTGCCCGTATCTGACCGCTTGCGAGGACTGATGCGGTTTCGGTATGCTTGGATCCGTGGTTGATCCTGCCCGAGAGACCCAGCGGTTGGATTGGCAAGCAGCGTATCAAGCCAGTTGACGTGATGCTGTCGGAGTTCTTGAAGCCCGGGGACAAGCTGCGCTTGTAGTGAGGTGTTCAGGCTGTTACGCTGATTGTCCAGAGCGCGTACGGCGGCTTCTTGTCTTTCCCATGCCTCCTCAACGGCATGTAACGCCGCCTGCCAATCCTGATCGGCGACTCGTTTACGTGCCCGGCGTTTGTGTTCGAGCAGCGAGACATGGTGTTCGGCCAGGCGTAAACGCCGCTCGGCCAGCCGTTGCGCGAGGATAAGGCAATGGCGCTCACGATCACGGTTTTCCTGGGCGCTGCTGAACCAGCCGGCAGGTTCGATTTGGTGGAGCATCCGATCGTACCAATCGGTATCCTGCCTGGTCTGTTGCGCTAGCTCTTCGACTTTTGGCTCATGCTGATACCAGGTCTTTTCTTTCAGTCGTGTATCGCGGGCAGCTTCGGCCTGAACGATATTGGCCAGTATCGCTTCCCATTCATCGGCATCCCAACCATTTTGCCCACGTCGCCTCTCAATTTTGAACAGCCGATCACGTAATGAATGAAGCGTGTCTGCCATCGAAATACCCTCGTTTCGTGTCGTTGCGGCGGCGAAGCCGCCCAAACCTAAGAGTCGTTTTGCTACGCTGACACAAGCGAAACGGCGGTATGAATCGCCTATCGCGCCACTCGTAGTAGGGACGGTGATACACTCTACCTACTGTGGATATCCATGTAGTTCGTCGGCGACGTGAACATGTGACAACTTTTGCGTGATTATATTGGCGTTGCTTTGAAACTCGCTGACGTATAATGTGAAAGCCTGTACAATAGTTCTGGCCGCCCACCGTCGAAGGTGATGGTTTAAAAGGAGCAGACCTCATGGGCAACAATACGCTGACGGTTACCGATAATCGGACCGGGAAGACGTACGAAATTCCGATTGAGCACAACACCATCCGCGCACTTGACCTACGGCAGATCAAATCCGCCGACGATGACTTTGGTCTGATGACGTATGATCCGGCCTTCATGAACACTGCTTCGTGCAAGAGTACGATCACGTATATCGATGGCGACAAGGGTATTCTGGAGTATCGTGGCTATCCGATCGAGCAGTTGGCCGAGCATAGTTCCTACCTGGAAGTGGCGTATCTGCTGATCTATGGCGAACTGCCGACCTCTGAGCGGCTCGATTGGTGGACCTACCGGATCAGCCGGCATACCTTCCTCCACAACAATCTGGTTGAGTTGATTCGGGCTTTCCGCTACGACGCGCACCCCATGGGGATTATGATCAGCGCGGTTGCGGCGATGTCCACGCTCTTCCCCGAGTCGAAGGATGTGATGGATCCCGATGTGCGCGAGAAGCAGATCTGGCGTATTGTCGGTCAGATGCCGACGATCGCCGCTTTTGCCTATCGTAATCGTATCGGCCGGCCGTTCAATTCGCCCGACAATTCGTTGAGCTATACGGCCAACCTGTTGTATATGATGGACTACATGAACCAGCGCGATTACGAGGTTAATCCGGTGCTGGCCAAGGCGCTCGATGTGCTATTTATTCTCCACGCCGACCACGAGCAGAATTGCTCCACCGCAACGATGCGCGGCGTTGGTTCGAGCCGAGTCGATCCGTATAATGCCTTTGCGGCAGCGGCAAGTGCGCTCTATGGCCCGCTCCACGGCGGCGCCAACGAGGCCGTGCTGCGCATGTTGCAGCAGATCGGCGATGTGAAGAATGTGAAGGGCTTCATCGATAAGGTGAAGAAGGGCGAGGGCCGCCTGATGGGCTTCGGCCACCGGGTGTACAAAAACTACGACCCGCGCGCCAAGATTATTCGCAAGGTTGCCTATGATGTGTTTGAGGCGACGGGAAGCAATCCGCTGCTCGAAATCGCTGTCGAACTTGAGCGGATCGCCCTGCAGGACGACTACTTCATCTCGCGTAAGCTGTACCCGAACGTGGACTTCTATAGCGGCTTGATCTATCAGGCGTTGCGCTTCCCGATCGAGTATTTCCCCTGCCTGTTCGCGATCCCGCGGGCGGCGGGCTGGCTCACCCAGTGGGTCGAGATGCTGAATGACGACGAGCAGAAGATCATGCGCCCGCGTCAGGTTTACCTCGGCCACGAGCGGCGCGAGTATGTGCCGCTCGATCAGCGCTGATCACCGCGTTTTCGGTGATGATCATGTCGAGCGGGATGTCGTGGGCTTCATGCGGCACTTCGGCTACTTCCTGAGCGGCGAATGCGACGCCGATCGCCGGCGCGCCGCTCAGGGCCAGCAAGCGATCGTAGTAACCTTTGCCGTAGCCGAGCCGGTATCCGGCCCGATCAAAGGCCAGCAAGGGAACGATCGTCAGTTGCCAGTCGCCGGGATAGGCCGGTTGGTTCGCAGCCGGTGAGAGTGTGCCGAGTGGCCCGCGCACAAACGCATTCGGTCGTAATTCAATCAACCAGCGATGTTCCAGATCTGCGGCGCCGGGTACAACCACCGGCGCCGCAATATGTTTTCCGGCGGCGGAAGCTGCATGCAAGAGCGGCCGGGTATCGACTTCGGTGCGAATCGGCAGGTAGCAGTGGATGGCATGGGCCGCGCGAAAAACGGCCAGTTCGATCATAATCGCGCAGATCAAGGCACTGCGTTCGTCGCGGTCGGGAATGGCGTTGCGGCGTTCGATCAGGCTGCGGCGGAGCGCCTGTTTGGCATTGACGATGTCCATAGTCATTGTGTCGGCGCCGGCTCATGCGCGATCAGCCGCGCAACCAGGGCGGCGGCGGCGCGCCCCTGCTGCCAGCAGGCTTCGACACTGATGCCGCCCCGGTAGTTGCCGATCAGGTGCAATCCCAGCCGGCGCTGTTCAAGTTGGGCAATTGCTGCGATCCGTCTGAGATGGCCGGCATTGTACTGCGGGATGGCCTGCGGCCAGCGGATCGTGCGGGCGAATACCGGCTCAGCGCGCACGCCGATTATGCGCTGCTGCTCGGCATGAACCATGGCGATCAGCGCTTCCTCGGATTGATTGGTGAGCACACTGTTGCGTGCGCCGCCGACAAATGCGGTGGTGAGGACGCTGCCCGCAGGGGCGCGGTTGGGGAACAGCGACGAGGGCCAGAGCGTTCCAAGTACTTTGGCATTCTCGTCGGAGGGACAAAGGAGTCCGAAGCCGTCGAGTGGATGGGCGACATCGCTTCGTCGGTAGCCGAGATGTACCAGCGTTACCGGTGGATAGGGGATCGCTCGCAGGGCTGCGGCGGCCTGGGCATCCAGCCGATCGACAAGATGTGCCGCCACAGCGGCCGGTACGGCCAGAATCACCTGCGACACCAGCAGGTGGGCGACAACCCCGGCGCGCTGGACGGTCACATGCCATTCGCCGTCGGTGGGGCGTAGATCCAGCGCCCGTGCCCCTGTCCAGAGCCGTTCAGGGCCAAGGAAGCGCGCGATCGCCTGTGGCCATGTCGCCAGTCCTTTGTGGAAACTGAACAATCTTCGCTGCGAACGCGCTTCACCCTTTTGCCGTTTCGGCCGCGGCGCCGTGAGCATGCCCAGCAGCAACGAGCCGGCCCGTTGCTCCGCTTGCCAGAGCCGCGGAAAGGCGGCTTGCATCGAAAGTTCCTGCGGGTTGCCGGCATACACACCGGACACAAAGGGGTCGATCAGGCGTTGCAGCGGCTCAGGGCCGAGGCGGCGGCCAAAAAAGGCGGCGACACTCTCAGGTTCGCGGCTGCGCGGCAGTAACGGTTCGGCCAGCAGGCGCAATTTCGCCCGTGTCGAGAGCAACGAACTGCGTAGAAAGGCGCCGGCGAAAGGGGAATCGGCTCCGGTTGACCGTGGTGCAGCACATAGCGCTGCGAACCGGCGCGATCGGCGCTCAGCAGATCGTCGGCGATGCCGAGATCGGTGAAATGGCGCCACAACGTCGGGTCGGCGCTTGTGACGGTATTCGGGCCATGTTCAAGCAGAAATCCGGCCCTGGTTTGTTCGCTCTGCATCGCCCCGCCGACAATGGCGTTGGCCTCAAGCAGCAGCACGCGAACGCCCCGGCGAACCAGCGACTCGGCTGCCGCAAGGCCGCTTATCCCAGCGCCGATCACCACAACATCGTAGTGCATCAATGAATCTCCTCAACCAGGGTGATACCGCTGAACCCCATGTGTATTGAATAGGGTAGCATAAGGGCCGTAGCACCGCAAAATCTTGCGGCGCTACGGCCCCTGGTATCGGCGCGGGTGCGGCGCTACAAATGTGGCGCCTTGATCTTACGGATCGCGGCGAGCAACGGCGGGGCCGGTTTGGGGTTCGGATTGCGGCGGAACCATCCGAGATCGGCGCGTACCGCCTGCTCCTTCAACTCCGTCGCACCCCAGAGGAACGAGGCGCCGCTGATACCAAGCAGCGCCGACCAACCGGCATCGGGGATGACCAGCGAGCCGATGATCATCAGGGCGCCGAAGGCCATTGGATACGGCCACCACAGGTATCCGAGGTAGTATTCCATGCGGATCACCCAGTAAAATCCGAAACCGATAATCCCAAAGCTAAACAGTCCCAGTGCAAGTCCACCCCAGTACATACTGTTACTCCGTAGATGAATCTGGTGTTACTGCGTTTTGCCGGCAACATGGAGCAACACCAGCGTACTTTTAGTCGGTGCTGATGGAGGTCGAGGTGCGATTGGGGGTGTGGCGCCCCGGCGAAGCATACGGATCGCTTGGTTCGCGATCGAGCAGATCGGCCTCGGTTGCGTGTGAGGATGCAGCCAGGATCGCCACATGCCGGGGATTGTTGGGATTGGCCGGCGCATGGCCTTTGATCACCCGCTTCTGCTGACGGTACACTTCAAAGGAATCCCACATCAACGTAATGCCGATAATGCTCAGGACACCCGAGAGCGTCAGGTTTCGGGTGAACAGTGCCGTGAGGTTGAGCGCGATTCCGACGCCGGCCAGGATTACCATCGGTGGGATGATACTCACACTGCGGCGCTCGATCGCGCGTACGCCGACGTGTCCCCACCAGATGCCGAGAAAAGTCGCCAGCGCCATCCAGAATCCGGCCAACTCCATAACTTCCTCCCTAACCAGGCAGATTCAAACTGCATGAAGCGCGAATATCTTGCTAAATCTATATAAATCTATGTGATTGTACAATTGTTCACGGGTTTCGTCAATAGAAAGCGGTGCTCGACGGCGCGTGTTGCATGGTGTCAATGCACGATAGTTGACGCATCCAACAAGCAAGGGTATAGTATGGCAACGCCATTACTGCACCCAATGGAGCGATCTACCGAAAATTATGCTGGCCCTATTTACACACGACAGCTTTGTTCATTGCCCCCTGCGCCTGATCGCGCGGGGGTTTTTGTATGCGGCTGTATGTATGGTCACATTACGAAAGGAGCAGCGTCATGAGTATCGATTGGGACGATAAGTACGCCCGTGAGGGTCTGACCTTCGATGATGTGTTGTTGGTTCCCGCCGCTTCGAATGTGGTTCCCGCCAGCGTGGATGTGAGCACCCGGCTGACCCGCAAGATCGCGATGAATATTCCGATCGTGAGTGCGGCGATGGACACGGTAACCGAGCAGCGCCTGGCAATTGCCTTGGCCCGCGAAGGTGGGATCGGTTTTATTCACAAGAATCTGTCGATCGCGGATCAGGCCGAGGCGGTGCGCAAGGTGAAGCGCTCGGAGAGCGGTATGATCACCGATCCAATCACGCTCCCGCCCGATAAAACTGTCGGCGATGCCCTGGAGTTGATGGCCGAGTACAAGATCTCCGGGGTGCCGGTGACGACATTGGCCGGCGATCTGGTCGGGATTATCACCAACCGCGATCTGCGTTTTGAGAACAATATGACCCGGCCGATCAGCGAGTTGATGACGAGCCGCAATCTGGTGACGGTGTCCGAGGGCACGACGCTCGATCAGGCCCGCGAGGTGTTGCATCGCCACCGTATCGAGAAGGTGCTGGTGGTTGATGCGAAGGGCAAATTGAGCGGTATGATCACGGTCAAGGACATTATGAAGCAGATCGAGCATCCGTTTGGCTGCAAAGACGAGCGCGGCCGGTTGCGAGTGGGCGCGGCGATCGGCGCCGGCGGCGATTACCTGGAGCGGGCGGCGGCGCTGGTGCGATCCGGGGTTGATGTGCTGACGATCGACACGGCCCATGGCCATTCGCAGGGGGTGCTTGATGCGGTGTTGCGTGTGCGCGAAGCTTATCCCAATGTGCAATTGATCGCCGGGAATGTCAGCACCGCCGCCGGCACAATCGCCTTGATCGAGCGCGGCGTCGATGCGGTGAAGGTTGGGCAAGGGCCTGGTTCGATCTGTTTTGAAGGACGAACTCCAATCACCCTAGGCGACGGCAGCATCAAGCCAATCGAGGATGTGCGTGTGGGCGATCTCGTACAGACTCATCTGGGCCGGGTGCGGCCCGTCACCAAAACCTACGAGCACATCCATCACGGCAGGATAGTCCGGCTTAACATCAGCGGCTGCCCCAGGCACATCCGTGTTACGCCCAACCACGAGTTTCTCGCCGTCACCTTCGCTGCCCCGGCGAAGCTGCGATTCAAGAATGGCGCCAAGTACTTCTTTCACAAGCCAAAGTACAACCAGGGGCTGCGCTGGGTGCGCGCCGATGAGTTGAAGCCACAGGATGTTATTGCGATCCCGCGGCGCAGCGTGCAGCCCCGCCCCCACAGCTTCGACCTCGCCGAGACCGTTGTCCATTACCGCTATGATGAGGAGGCAATCTGGGCCACTAAGCCGAGCCGTAACTTCAACCCCAAGACCTACGGCGACCTCGTGGCCCGCTTCGGCACGACGGCGCGGGTGATCGGCACGATCGTGACCGACCGCCGCGCCATCCGAGATGAACTTGCGGCTCAAGTTACAGCCTACCTGGAAGAAGTGGGCTACGAGCGTGATATGCAGCCGGTCAAACTCAAGCGCAAGATCGCCCTTAGCCCCGATCTAATGCGCCTGATCGGTTATTACGTTGCCGAGGGTTATGTGAGCGGTAACCAGAACAACCGACAGTTGCGCTTCGCGTTCGGCAGCCACGAGCAACGCTATGTCGATGATGTTGCGGCCCTGGTGAAGCAGGTCTTCGGCTATACCGGTACCACTTTCAGGCCGACCGTGCGGAACGCCATTGAGGTGCTGGTTAGTAACCATGCGATCGCTCGCTTCTTTGAAGCGCTCATGCCGGGTGGTGCCGTGAATAAGCGCCTGCCGGCCGCCGTGATGGAGCAGCCGGAAAGTTACCTACGTGAGTTACTGATCGGCGCTTTGCGCGGCGACGGGAGCCTGCGCAACCCGCAGCGTATCTCGTACAAGACCGCTTCGCCGCATCTGGCAAACCAGCTGGCCGAAATCTTCCTGCGCCTTGGCTATCTGGCGTCGGTGCAAGGTTCTGAGGCGACGCGCGCCGGCTGGTCGGCGATGTACCATGTGCGAATCAGCGGTGCGCAGTGCGCCCGGTTCGCAGCAGAGTTCCCCGAGTTGGGCCTGACGTTTGACGGGCCGCTGCCGACGAAGCAAGAGTTCTTCGCCGATGATGAGTACATGTATGTGCCGGTGCTGAGCGTGAGCCACGAGGAGGATCAAGCGCTGCCGGTCTATAACCTGGAGGTCGCCGAAGACCATACCTATATTGCAGGGCGGGTCGCGGTTCACAACTGTACAACTCGGGTTGTGACCGGCGCCGGCATGCCGCAGATCACGGCGATCACCGATTGTGCGCGGGCCGCCGAGCGTTTCGACGTGCCGATCATCGCCGATGGCGGCATCAAGTATTCCGGCGATATTCCCAAGGCGATCGCCGCCGGCGCCAATTGTGTGATGATCGGCTCGCTCTTCGCCGGCACCGAGGAAAGCCCCGGCGAGACGATCCTGTACGAGGGCCGTTCCTACAAGAGCTATCGCGGCATGGGCAGTATCGGCGCGATGTCGCGCGGTAGCGGCGATCGCTACTTCCAGCAAGGTGTGCGCGAGGCACGCAAGCTGGTGGCCGAGGGGATCGAGGGTATGGTGCCGTTCAAGGGCATGCTCGGCGATACGGTGTTTCAGCTTGTGGGCGGGCTGCGAGCCGGAATGGGCTACGTTGGCGCCGAGAATATCGAGGCCTTGCGCCGCGATGCCCGCTTTATTCGGGTAACGATGGCCGGCCAGATCGAGAGCCACCCGCACGATGTGACGATCACCAAGGAAGCGCCGAATTACGGCGGACGCTGATCAATGCGAAATACTGAACCAATGAATTCCACAAACATTCCCGCCGGGTTTGAAGCCATGATTCCGGCGATGGCGGAGGGCCAGGGGCGGATTTTGGCGGCGCTGCACAAGTACGGCGTGGCATATGCGCCCTATCCGGCGCAGTTGCCGGCCGCGCATTCTGGTGGTCGTGCTGCCGCTCGCGCCTACCCGATGCAGGGTATCTTGAAGTACCACGGCCTTGCCGACTGGGCGCAGCGGATCGCCTATTTGCCCTCGATTTCGATTAACAACGCCGCCGCTCACACCATCACCGCTGTGACATTCGATCCTGAACTTGCCAGCGACCAGGCCCGGATCAACGGAGTCGCGGCCACTGGTCGTGAGTTGGAGCGCGTGGCACAGGTGCTCGATGCGGTACGAACGCTGGCCGGTGTACACAGCCGTGCAACGGTGGTATCGCGGAATGTGGTGCGGGCCAGGATTGTCGGCAAGGGTTTAGGAACCAGTGCGTCGGGGGCGGCGGCGTTGGCGACGGCGGCGGTAGCTGCGTTGTTCGGCCCCGATCTGGCCGGCAACCATCGCTTTCTGAGTTCGCTCGCCCGCCTGCTGGCCGGTTCGGGTTGCCGCAGCGCCGCCGGCGGGCTGGCGCTCTGGCTGAGCTATCCCGGTGTCGCGCATAAGGAGAGCTTCGCGCTACGGCTCGATCAGGCCGGCCAGTTGGAAGATGCGGCCCTGATCACGATCCCGATCGACTCGCGGGTGGGCCTGAAGACCGAGGCGGCGCATCATGATGCGCCCAATAGCACGTTCTTCAAAAGCTGGATGCTCAGCCGAGCCGACGAGATCATCGAGTGTATTGCGGCTGCACAGCGCGGCGACTGGCGCACGATCGGGCAGTTCGCCGAGTTGGACAGCATGCGCTTGCATGGCGTGACGATGTCGGGTAGCCGTGAGCAGAAGCTGATCGGCTGGGAGCCGGAGAACATCACTATCTTCCGCATGTGCAACGATTTGCGGGCGGCGGGGGTGCCGGTGTACGCCAGCACCGATACCGGGCCGACGGTCGTGCTGATCAGCGGACGCAGCTACGTGCCGCAGATTCTGGCCGCGATCGAAGAACTCAATCTGGGCCTGGAAGCGGTGGTTTCCGGCATCGGTGGGCCGGCCGAACTGGTGGACTTCGACGCGGCGATTGGGGAAATTGCGTGATAATGGGCGACGCTACAATTGTCGCCCATCATCAGATCAGACATTAAACAGGAAGTGGCAAATATCGCCGTCTTTGACAATGTAGGTTTTGCCTTCCATCCGCACTGTACCGACCTTCTTGGCATCGACCATACTGCCGGCGCTCATCAGGTCGTCGTAGGCGACGATCTCGGCGCGAATAAAGCCGCGCTGAATATCGGAGTGGATCGCGCCGGCGGCTTCGACGGCGGGGGTTTCATGCGGGATCGGCCAGGCCCGTACTTCGTCGGGGCCGGCGGTAAGAAAACTGATCAATCCCAACAAATCGTAGCTGCGACGAATCACCAGATCGCGTGCCGGCGCCGTGATGCCCAGGTCTTCCATAAAACTGGTTGCATCAGCATCATCGAGTTGGGCCAGTTCGGCCTCGATCTTGCCACAGACCGGGACGACGGCGCTGTTGCGGAGCGGATAGGTGATGCTGGGCGGATTGTTGATCGCGTCTTCGCCGATATTCGGCACCAGCAGCAACGGCTTGGCCGAGAGGAACTGGTAGCCGCGAATCATGCGCTCTTCGTCGGCGTTGAGTTCCTGATTGCGGATTGGTTGCTCGTTCTCAAGCCCGCTCTGCAGGCGATCGAGCAGATCGCGCTCGGCGATCCGCAATTCCTTATCTTTGGCCGACATCTTGGGGATCTCCGCGTTCAAACGGCTGAGCCGGCGCTCGATGATCGCGAGATCGGCGAAGGCCAACTCAAGATCGACGCGGCGATGTCGCGTTCAAGATTGACCGAACCATCAGGATGCGGCACACTTTCATCAGCAAAGGCGCGGGCAACATGTAATAATGCATCGGCGCCGGAGATATAGTTCAGCAAGGCCGGCGGCAGCCCGCCGCCCTGCCGTCCGCCGCCCGAGATCCCGGCTACATCGACATACTGCACATCGGCGTAGGTGATCTTGCGCGGCTTGAACATCTGGGCGAGCATTTCGAGCCGCTGGTCGGGAACCTTGACGGTGGCAAGGTTCGGTTCAAGCTGGCCCGACGAGTACGCCGCCGTCTCGGCGGTAGCGCGGGTGAGCGCATTGAAAACGGTTGTTTTTCCACTATTCGGCAGGCCGATAATTGCGATTTTCATAGCATATCCTGGTATTGTCAAAAGCGTCGCAAGTATAGCGCGAGCACGGGTGACGTGCAAACTCCGCAAATCTTGACGTTCGTACCCGTGCCGTATCGACCTGATTTTCGTATAATAACGGTAGCTTCAACGGTTACGGGTATGGAACTTGCAACGCTTCACTACCCGTCGGCGTCATATACGTAGCATAGGTCGGCAGGCCTTGTGCGCGAATATAGGTACTCATGGTGGTTGCTCAGGGTGATCTGCACGAACTGGTAGCGCGTGCACAACAGCGCGATCCAACGGCGATTAGCGAGCTGTACAGCCGCTACGCACATCACATCCTGCGCTACCTGTACCTGCGAGTTGGTGAACATGAGTTGGCGCAAGATCTGACTCAGGAGGTCTTCATCAAGGTTATCAACGGGATCGCGCGCTTCGAGTATCGCGACGAGAAGGCGTTTTACGGCTGGTTGTACACGATCGCCGGGAATGTGTTGCACAGTCATCGCCGCCGTCGCCACTTGCCGGTGGCGCCGCTGGACGATGGCAGTCAGCTCGAAGATCAGCGTAGTGCCGACGATGTCCAGGCGGTTACCGAGCGGATGGCCTTGCAGCAGGCTTTTGATCAACTTACCCGGGATCAGCAGCAGGTGCTCAGCCTGCGTTTTTTTCCGATTTGAGTAATAGCGAGATCGCAGGGAAATTGCGCCGTACGGAAGGTGCGGTGAAAGCAATTCAGCATCGAGCGTTGCAAAGTTTGCAGCGGATTATGCGCCGCGAACACGATGCTGTTGAGGCGCGCCACCACGCAGCAGTTGTAGAATCCGAGCACTCGCCGATCAACTCACCCGGAGGACGCTCGTAGTGCGTGTCGAGATCGAACAACTCCTCGATCAGGCACTTGCCCGGCTGAAGGCCGGCGCGAGTATTGAAGAGTGCCTGCGTGAGTTCCCCGAACACGCCGCTGAGCTTGAACCGCTGTTGCGGACGGCCGAGTTGGTGCGGGCGCAGGCGATGGCGGCTTTGCCGCCTTCGATGGAGGAGTGGCTGGCCCAGGGCCAACGTGAGATCACGGCTGTGGCCGAGCGGGTGTATGGCCGCCCGCCCTCGCTCTGGCAGCGGCTGCTCGACCAGTTGAGCCGCTGGCTCGGCGTCTCGCAGTTTGCGCCGCGGATGGCGGCGGGCACCGTGGGGCTGTTGCTGGCGGTGATTGTGATGATCACCTCGTTGCAAGTGACGGCGGCGGCGAGTTTGCCCGGCGAGATGCTTTATGGCTGGAAGCTGCGCAGTGAGCAGATCGGCCTGTCATTGAGCCTGTCTCCGGAGGCGCGCTTCGAGCAGTTGGTCGAGATGATGAGCAACCGGATCAGCGAGATTGCAACCCTGACGGCGTTGGATGCGCCGGCATCCAACCTGATGGTGTCGCTCGACCAATTGCTGGAGCAGTCGCGGCTTGCTGCGGCAACCCTGCCCGTCCTGAATCAACCGGAGGCTGTTCAGGGCGTCGAGCAGATGCAACGCCTGTTGTTGCGCGCCGAGAATGAGTTGGCGCAAGCCGAACAGGTCGATCCGCAGCTCGAGGCCGGTCGGGCCGAGTTGACGGCGATCCGGGCGGCATTGCCCGCTGCTGAACCGGTCGATCCGCTGGTGTTACAGCCGACCTTCACGCCGACCGCCACTCCTTCGGCGACGCCGACCGTTCCTGCGGAACCCAGCGTTACCGCCGCTCGAACCGTAACCGCAGTGGCTGAGGTGAGCACTGCCGCCAGCGTATCAACCCCGACGACGCTTGTTCCCGGCTTGCCGCCGACAAGGACGCCGACGCTTAGTGTGACGCCACAGACATCGCGACCCACAACGCCGACTGCAACTGCTGCGGCACCGGATTCGGCCACCCGCGTCGCGACGGCACCGCCTGCGCCGACGCTTCGCGCGACGCGCACCCCGGCG
>JAAUQO010000268.1 GCA_012032775.1 Oscillochloris sp.
GGTCGATATTACGCAGTTCGATACGGTTGTCGTCGCCATTGGCACACATTTTGAGAATAACCTGATGACCACCGTCACCCTGAAAGCATGGGCGTGAAACGGGTGGTTTGCAAGGCGGTAAGCGAACGACAGCAGCAGATTTTGCTTAAGATCGGCGCCGATCAGGTGGTGCTGCCGGAGCACGAGGCCGGCGATCGGCTGGCCTGGCGGCTGGCTGAACCGCGGGTGCTCGACCACCTCGAACTCGGTTCGGGTTTTAGTGTGGCGGAGATCCGCGTGCCGGAAGTGCTTGTCGGCCAGACCTTGATGCAAAGTGGGTTGCGCCGTCGCTATGGAATCAATGTGTTGGCGGTCAAACGCAACGGGCGCATGATTGTCACACCGCCGGCCGATCATGTGCTCGCGCGCGACGACATGATCCTGGTGATTGGATCCGATGCGAGTATCAGTGGGTTCTGCGCCCTTTCTTAATCTCATGTCGTCACCTTTACTTCCGGCGAGCGATCGCCAATTGCCGCCAAGCCGCAGCAAAATGCTGACGCGGCGCAAGCCGATTCCACCAGCCCTGCGCCTGGTGATCGGCCTGTTTACGTTGGTCGCGATCGGTACTATTTTGCTCTGGTTGCCGATCTCGGGCAGCGTACGCCAGCTCCGTTTTAACGAAGCGCTCTTTACCGCCATCTCAGCACTCTCGGTGACGGGGCTCTCGGTGATTGTGCCGGTGCGCGATCTTTCCTGGTTCGGCCAGGGTGTGTTGCTGGTTCTGATTCAGATCGGCGGTGTGGGCTTTATGGTGATCGCCGTGCTGATTTTGCGCCTGCTTGGGCGCCGGATCAGCCTGATTGAGCGCCAGGCACTGACCGACTCACTCGGCCTGGCTGCGCCGGGGTCGATCCTGAAACTCACCCAGCGCATGCTGGCGGTGATCATCAGCCTTGAACTCCTTGGCGCAATGCTGCTGTATGCCCACTGGCGCAACGACGACCGCCTGAGTGAAGGCCAGGCGGCTTTTTTTGCCCTGTTCCACGCCGTTTCGGCATTCTGTAACGCCGGCTTCGATCTGTTCAGCGGGACGCAGGGCTACATCGACGGCATCCCGAAGGATAATCTGTCGCTGATTCTGTTGGGCAGCCTGATCTTTATCGGTGGATTGGGAATTCCGGTTATCGGCGATCTGCTGATCTACCCGCGCATGAAGCGGCTTTCACTGCATACTCGCATCACATTGCTGGCGGTGACATTTCTGATTCTTTCGGGCACCGTGGGATTTTTTTTCGCCGAGGGCAACCCGGTTTCCGGCACCCTGACGGCGGAAACACCAACTCGGCGCTTGTTAATCGCCTTGTTTCAATCGATCTCGGCGCGTACGGCCGGATTCGCCGGGATCAGCGCCTTTACCGAGATCACTCCGGCCAGCGAGTTGCTGCTGATCACATTGATGTTTATCGGCTGTCCGCCGGCCTCGATGGGCGGCGGGATCACCACCGGCACCTTCGCAGTGCTGACGATCTCGCTCTATAGTTATGCCCGCGGGCTGCAAGTTCCGCAGTTCGGCGGGCGCTCGTTGGCCCAGGGTACGGTGCGGAAGGCGGCGGCTGTGCTGACGGTTTCGCTGTTTGTGGCGCTGCTCGCAACCTGGCTGATTTTGATGACTCACCCCGATGCACCGCTTGATCTGGTGGTCTTCGAGGTGATCTCGGCCTTCGCAACATGCGGTTTGTCGCTTGGCTTCACCGACGATCTGAATCTCTTCGGCCAGGCGGTGATCATGTTCGTGATGTTCTGGGGGCGCCTGGGCGCATTGACGATCGTGGTTGCGCTGGCTCGTCCGGCCCTGCACGCCCAGAAGGTGCTTTACCCGGAAGAACAGATTTTGATCGGGTGAGGGATGCGCAGGCGTAAGAGGTGCGGCGTGAGTCTTCATATAGCAAGCTGCCTGAACGCGCTGCCGCGCGGCTCGTCAGTCCGGTATGCGCTCCGCGATCAGGCTCAAGCGTTGTGCTCCCTGCCATAAGCTCGTCCAGGCCCGCGCCGGTAGCGCCGAAATTGCGGCGGTCGGCGACCATCGGCGATGCCGGCGATAAGCAGAAATACGATAATAAAACGCGTGCGAAGGTTTAGCGCTGCCGTGTATTGCCAGTGCCCGAAAAGATCTGAAAGAGATATGGTGTTGCTGTGGCGCAGCATTGCTGCGCCACGGCAACAGTGCTGCACAGGTGCTGCACAGGTGATTGCAATGCGTCATAACCCCGGATGGCTGTGCTACAATGGGCGCGGTATCGTTCCGCGATGAACGAGGCAGCGAGAAAGGTAACGACAGTGAGCGAAAGTGTATACGACGTTGTGATTATCGGCTCGGGGCCGGGCGGCTATGTGGCTGCGGTACGCGCAGGGCAACTAGGCATGCGCGCGGCGATCGTCGAGTCGGGAGCAATGGGTGGTGTGTGTTTGAATGTCGGCTGCATCCCAACCAAAGCATTGCTGCACAGCGCCGATTTGCTCGAAGAAGTGAAGGAAGGTAAGCGCTTCGGCGTCAATGTCGGCGAGATCAGTTTTGATCTGGCCGGTGCGATGAAACATAAAGACGGTGTAGTGAAAGCCAGCACCGACGGCGTCAACTATTTGATGAAGAAAAACAAAATCGAGGTTGTCGCCGGGCGCGGTACATTGGCCGGGCGCGGCCAGGTGCATGTGAAACTGAACGACGGCGGCGAGCGCACCCTGGCCGCAAAGCAAATCATTGTTGCCACCGGCGCCCGCCCGCGCCCTTCCCCGGCGTCGAGTTCGACGGCACGCGCGTGCTCTCATCCACCGATATGCTCAATCTGACGACGGTTCCGGCCAGCCTGATGTCGATCGGCGCCGGCGCAATCGGGATTGAGTTCGCCTCGATGTTCAACAGCTTCGGCTCGGCCGTGACAGTGGTCGAGGCGCTGCCGCGAATTGTGCCGAACGAAGACGAGGAAGTTAGCGTCGAACTCGACAAGGTCTTCAAGCGCCGCAATATCAAGACACTGGCCGGCGCTAAGGTCGAGGGAATCGATGTCGGCGAACAGCAGGTGGTGGTGACGGTGGTTGATAGCGGCGGGAAGTCGCAGCAGATCGCCGTTGAGCAACTGCTGGTCTCGATCGGGATTACGCCCAACACCGCCGATATCGGCCTGGAGGCGGCCGGGGCGAAGCTGAATGGGCGCGGCTTTATCGAGACCGACGGCTATTTACAAACGGCCGACGGGATCTATGCGATCGGCGATTGCACCGCCAACTCGCCCTGGCTTGCGCATAAGGCCAGTGCCGAGGGTATCCTGGCGATCGAGCGGATCGCCGGGTTGCACGTCAACCCGATCGATTATGGCAAGATCGCCGCCTGTACCTACTGCAACCCCGAGATCGCCAGTGTCGGGCTGAGTGAGGCCAGGGCCAAGGAGAAGGGCTACGATGTGAAGGTCGGTAAATTCCCCTTCTCGGCCAACGGCAAGGCCCGGGTGCTCGGCCAGAATCGCTATGGCTTCATCAAGCTCGTTGCCGATAAGCAGTATGGCGAGATCCTCGGTGTGCATATGATCGGCCCGCGCGTGACTGAGATGATCTCGGAGGGCGGCCTGGCCCTGACGCACGAGGCCACCGGCGAAAGCATGCTCCAGACGATCCACGCTCACCCGACGCTCTACGAGGCGATCGGCGAGGCGGCCCACGCTCTGGAACACGGCAGCGCGATCCACATTTGATCAGCGTGCCGGTAGGGGCGAAATCTTCGCCCCTACCGGCGCCCGCGCACTAATCCCCACAAACTCTGCAATCGGGCCTGAACGGCGAGCGCTCGTTTCACATCGGACGGCAGGTGCTCGACCCAGTAGTGGGTGGTTTTCGCCACCACGGTAATCACACTTTTGATCTCGGCGTTGATGCGGTAATGGGCGGCGGCCGGCACCTGTAAGCTGTCGCCGTATATGCGAGCACGCACCCCTTCGGCGACAATCGCCTCGGCCAGCCAGCCGGCCATGCCCGGTTTTTCGCAGTGCAGCGCAACCCAGCCCGGCTGCGCCGGCTCGGCGGGTAGTCCGCTCACGGCGCTGATTCCACGGCAGATCTCCCTAACGACCGCCTGATACTGCGGATCGGCCGGATCGGCCTGTTCATCAGGCTCCAGCAGATCAGGCCGGTGCGCCGGGCCGCCGTCGCGCGGCAGCGCACAGAAGCTGTCCCACATATTGCCCCAATCAACCCGGCCGTCGGACAAGTACTTCAGCGGCGCCGCAGCCATTGGGGCGGCTTTATCGCTCGTGCTCATCGCAGTTCCTCCAGGGTTGCATGGGCCTGTGCGGCCCGTAACGGCGAGAAGTGCGGGTTGATCGCCAGGGCGGTTTGTAAATATTCGCGTGCGGCGGCGTGATCTGCCCCGGCATAGGCGATCATCCCGGCGTGGAAATACAGGTTGGCGTCGCGGGTGTTCAGACGCAGCGCCTCGGCGCTATACCGGGCGGCTTGAACGTAATCGCCGCTGTGGTAAAAGGCCCAGGCCAGAGCGTCGGCGGCGTAGATTCCGGGGTGCGCCGTATACGCTGCCTGCGCCAGGCGCAATGCTGCGGCCGGGTTGTCGCCATGATCGGCGGCAAAAAGCGCCAACTCCAGATCAACCGCAACGCCGGCGCTTGCGCTGAGTTGCTGCATGGCTTCAGCCAGCCGAAATTGTTCAGCGGCGGCCCCTTGATCGCCTAGTGCCGCATACAACTCGCCCAGCCCGATCACGAATTGCGGCAGCGGCAGGCGATCGACCAGCTCGCGATAGATCGCAATCGCTTCGCTTGCCTGGCCCTGGGCGGCCCGCACCCGCGCCAGCCCTTCCAGGGCATATGGGTAATCGGCTCGCTGCGCAAGCGCGATCAGGTACTGCGCTTCGGCTCGGGCCGGATCGCCGCGGTTGAACCACAGGTTCGCGAGTTGCACCCGCACCCACAGGCTGTTCTCACCACCGGCGGCCCCGGCATCCAGCGCCTGCTCCATCGCCGTGATCGCACCATCTACATCGCCGTAAAGCTCACGCACATACGCAACCCGGCTGTACGAATTCAGATCGGGGCGAATATCGACCATCTGCTGGATCGCGGCGACCGCCTCGTCGTAGCGCCCCAACTCAACATATGCATCGCCGAGTAGTCCATAAACAACCGCACGCAGCGGTGCCACCTCACGGGCGCGTTCGCCCCATTCCAGGGCCGTTTGAAATTGATGCCGCGCCAACGCCAGCACCCCCTGGCCTACCAGCGCATCCAGATGGTGTGGATCGCGCTGGAGCGCCGCCGCGAACGCCTCTTCGGCCTGTGTGTAAAGGGCCGGATCGCCGGTGTCACGTACCCGTTGCAACAGGGCCAGGCCAAGATTGGCATACGCTGCGCTGTCGTCGGGGTTCGCGCGCAGATATGCCTGCAACTGTTCGATCATCTGCGGATCGCCGAGATCGCGTGGGATCGGCGCAGGTGCCGCCAGATCGATCGCCACCGGGCCTACGGCGGGTGCTTGCCCGAGCCGCAGCAGCGCAGCGACAGCCAGAGCCAGCATGGCGGCGAGAAAGAAGATCTCCGGACGGCGAGAAACACGCAGGCGCATAGTAAAAACTCCAACATGCAGAATGCGGTATTTATTCAATGCGTTCCAATGCGGCAAACCTGTACTGCCGCGCGCACCATCCGAGTGTTACGCGATCTACGTATGCAGGCAGTCGCGTAACACTCGTTGCCGACAGGTTATTGCGCAACCATCATCAGGTTCAGCCGGTTCAGATTGGTGTGTACGTGCTCCTGGCCCTGGTGCGGCATCGCCAGGTACGGGAAGGTGCTGCTGAACGGCCGGTCGTTGCGATCGACGCTATCGCTGAGGACACCGATCAGATCGGCATTGAAGGCGAAATTCTCGGCGGCGGGGGCCAGCACATTAAAGGCTGCCCCGGCAACCGCCAGCAACTCGATCTCGACCACATCATCGGCCAGACGGCGGCCGTTCGGGAAGCCGCAGGCATCGCCGCCGAGTACGCCCAGGCGGCTGGGCATTGGTGCGCAGAGATCGCCCTTCAAGGCCGTATTCAGGCGCAGCATCTCGGCCGGCACGATCCCGGCTCCATTGCCGTCGCTGCCTTTGGTGGGCTGATTGACCACGGTTCCGGCGGCCAGCGTCACCGGGCCGGTGGCGGTATTGATCGTGAACTGGTCGGTCAGGGTCATCCCGGTCAGGAAGATTTTGAAGATGTCGATCCGACCGGAGCCGGGCGTGTTCAGATCGACTTCGGTGCTGCAATTCGCGTCGGTATCGCGTGGCAGCGGCACGCTGTACAGCGCACAGAGCAGACGGCCCAACTCGGGATCTTCGACACTGGTTTGCAACAGATCGCCCACGCCGGCCAGTGGCGCGGTGTCGGCGGTATAGATCACGGCATCGAGCGAGGGCGCCAGGTTGTTGAAGGCGTCCTTGAGTTGGGCCGGGATCACGGCCTCGTTCACCAGCGGCATCCCCAGGCGCGAGACTTGCACATACGGGCCGCTGGCTTCGTCCTGGCTTGCGGCGTCGCCCGCCAGCACATCGGTGATGTTGGCGAGCACACGGGTGCTGCGCCGGCTTGCGCTGGTCCATCCGCCGATCACCGTTTCGCCCTCAGGTGCGCCGTCCAGCAGACGCGCGGCCGGCACCTCGATCGCCAGGCTATAGACGTTGAAGCCGGTCAGATTATCCACGCCGACCGTCGGGCCGCCGGGGTAGCCGATCGGGCTTGCCTGGCCGCGGAGCGACAACAGATCGAAGATCGAGCCGAGATCGACCCAGAAGGGATCGTCACGCGGGCCGGCAAAAACCTTGATATCGTCGCCGCCGTTGCTGATCTGGCCGGCGCTGAGCGCTTCGTTCACCAATGCCGCGTAATTGGGTGTGGACTTGCTGCCGATATGCGGCGGCGGCACCGGCAGATCGCTCGCCAGGGTGGTGGTTGTGACATTGGTGCCATAGGTGACGATCTCGGTCACCGAATAGGTTTGCCGGACATGCAGATCGGGATCGGCCAGGGTTGTAACCGGGCCGGTATTGTACAGGAAGGTTGGTGTGCTGCTGCGGGTCGTTTCGAACTGGAATTGATACTTCACATGGGCCAGGCCGTCGCCGACGGTGTCGATATTGATCTCGTAGAGCACATTCGGCGAGAAGCTATTGAAGTTCGGCGCGCCCTCCGGCGCCGAGAAGGGGATGTAATTCGCGATCAGCACCACATTGTCGGGGTTTTCGGGGCTGTTGAAGAGATAAAATCAGTGGCGTCGGCGTCGGGATCGGAAGCGATCAGC
>JAAUQO010000269.1 GCA_012032775.1 Oscillochloris sp.
GATTCCGCCGATCATCAACCCCGGCGGCCCGATCATCAATCCCGGCGGCCCGATCATCAACCCCGGCGGCCCGATCATCGACCCCCGGATCGTGATCGTCAATCCGGGCGGCGGCCTGATCGATCCGGGCGCGGTATTCGATCCGGACGGCGGTCTGGTCGGCCCAACACCGATTGTGGTCGATCCAATCGGCCCATTGCCGGGCGCCGGCAGAGGCGCCGTCAATCCAGGCAGCGGCGTTCTCAACCCGAGCGGCGGTCTGTTCGGACCGGCCACAGACGGAGTTGTTGCCGCGCCGCTTATTCGGCTGAACCTACGGGTCTTCAGTGGCGGAAGCGGTGCCGCGCCGATGAGCGAGCGCCCCGAAGCGGCGGTGAATGCTGAGCCCGGCCGGCCGGTGACCGATGTGCGCGGGGTTGGTGAAGCATCAGCCGAGAAACTGGCTGCGATCAATATCGCCAGTGCGGAGCAACTGGCTGCGGCGGCGCCGGAGCATGTCGCCCAGGTGCTCGGCATCTCGGAAGTACGTGCGATGGGACTGGTTGAAAGCGCCCGCCAACTGCTGCGCGACGAAGGATAAAGCGCGATGATGCCAGTGAGCGTGATCATCCCGACTCACAACGAGGGTGAAAATCTGGTCGATACAGTTGAATGCATCCTCGACAACACCGATTACCCGGCATTCGAACTGATCGTGGTTGACGACGGCAGCAGCGACGGCAGTTGCGATACGGTCGCCCGGCGTTTCGGCCGGCGCGCAGCGGTGGTGCGCGGGCAAGATCTGGGCGTTTCCGGTGCTCGCAACCTGGGCGCCCACCATGCCGCCGGCGATCTGCTGATCTTTATCGACGCGCATTGCTATGTGCAGGCGGATTGGATGCGCTTGTTGGTTGCGCCGCTGGAACAACCCCAGATTGGCATGGTCGGCCCTGCATTCGCCGATCTGCGGCGCGGCGATATGCAGGCCGGCTACGGCGCAATCTGGCAAAACGCAATGCTCGATATGGGCTGGTTGCCGCGCCGCAGCGACACGCCCTATGCCGTGCCGCTGCTCATCGGCGGCTGTCAGGTGGTGCGCCGGCGCGATTTCGCCCGTCTGGGCGGCTATGACAGCGGCATGACCCGCTGGGGCAGCGAAGACCTGGAGCTGAGCCTGCGCTTCTGGCTCATGGGTTTCGAGTCGGTTATCCAGCCGCAGGCGCTTGTCCATCACCTGTTTCGTGATCGACAAAATTATCACGTCGATCAGGCCGCCATCTGCTACAACCGGCTTCGTATGGCCTTCATGCACTTCAATCCGGTTCGCCTGGCCCGCGTCGTCGATGCGCTGAAGCCGGCCTATGAATTTGCCCGGATCATGATTATGTTGATGCAGAGCGATACCATGCAGCGCCGAAACCAGTTTCTGGAGGCACGTTGTCGCGATGATGATTGGTTCTTCGCCCGATTCCACTACGACATCTGAGATCACGGTTGACCGGCTGGTCTGTAGATTGAACCTGCCGGATAGCCTCGCACATCCGCTGGCGGTGCGCGATCAGCTTGAGCGGATCGCCCGGCGTGAGGTTGCGCGCGCCTGCGCGGCGGCAAGTGCGCCGCTCGCCGCCGAAGATGCCGAAGCCGTTTATCGCATTCGGCACCTGCACCTGGATCTCTGGGTGGACACACAGGCGATGAGCGACGCCGAGATCGCGGAGCGCTGGGGACGATTGTTGGCCCGGGCGATCATGCAGGCGATCAGGCAGGGCGGAACGCAGCACGTGATGCGCTTCGCCTCGCCGCGCCATTTTGTGGCGGCGTTTTTGCGCGATCTCCTCGCCGGGCGGGCCTGGTCGCGCTGGTACTACGACGAGTTTCTGCCGCTGCGTCGGCTTGCCGCCGAAGCAATCGCGCTACAGATGTGCATCGCGCGCCCCGAATGGATCGCGCCGCTGCTTAGGGATCTCGGCGATCCGCTGATCGAGCGCTGGGGCGCCGCCGAGATCGCCCGGATCTGGGCGGCGCTCGATCTGCCGGCCCAGGCTGGCGGCCACCTATCCACCACCACTCTGCGAAGCCTGCAAGCGCTCCAACCGACAAACAGCGGTTTCACAGTCGATGCGCGCGCCCGCGACAAGCTCCGGCTGTGGCTGGCACTGGCCGCCGACCAACCCCAGGCGGCCCACGATCCCCAGATCGTCGCCGGTATTCACGCCCTGATCGACCTGGCCGCGCTGCTGCGCGCCGAGCCGGAAGTGCAACCGCTTCTGGCGATGCATAGCCCGCTGTATCCAGCACTGATCCGCCGGATCGCCGCCGGTCCACTGGCCGATCTGCTGCCATGGTTGGCCGTTGTCGCTCCGGCAATCACGGCACAGATCGCCGCCCGGCCGCCGACTACCGGCCCGCTGATCAGTTCGGCCGGCGGTGTGTTCTTGCTGCTGCCGGCTCTGGTTGAACTCGGCATCTGGGAACATTGGCGCGCCGAAGTAGACGCAGCCGTCGCCCGGAACTGGCTTTTCGCCGTTGCCCTCAAAGTCTTCGGCCACGAACGCGCGCCATTGCTGCTTGGCGATCCGGTGCTTGCCGCGTTCGCCGGCATGGATGCGCCGCCGCCGGCCGACGCTCGTTTACCGCAGGAAGCCGATCGCCCGACCGGCCCGTGGATGCAGGCGCTGCCGCAGATTGCAGCGCGCTGGTATGCGCCACAGGATCGTGATCTGGTTGCAGCCGTCGCCCACGACCTGGCTATTCTGCGCGATGCCGGCGCCGATCACTGGTTGGCGGTCGGCCAATGGATGGAGCACGGCCCGGTACGCGCACCGACGCTGGACGAGCAGGCCGCGCTGGAGGCGGAAGTTGCGTACTTCCGCCTGGGCTCGCGGCTCGGCTATTCCTGGCTGACACCGGCGCTTGATGCGGCGCTGTCGGCGGTGGCAATCCTGGCGCTCCGCCGTACCGCCGCCCGCCTGCCGGGCTTTAGCCGTTCCAGCCCGATCTACACCGCCCGCCGCTTTGTGGCGAATCCGGCCACCTTCGATCCGGCCGGCCTGAGCGTGCGCCTGCAGGGCGGGCCACTCGCAGTGGTGTTGCGCATGGCCGGAATGCCCTGGACTATCGACGCACCCTGGTTGGCGCAACCACTCACACTTGCGCTCGATCAGGGTTAACCTTCATGGCACCGGTTCCGGCGGCTCGATCAACAGGACAGATCGCATGAGCGAGCGTTACAACAACAACCTGGAACATCTTCAAGGCGCGTTACTCACGCTGAACCTGGCCCTGCACCGGCAGGTGCTCCGCCGCCGCGCGGCCAATCACGCCGAAACGGCAGTTGATGAACCGACGATTATCGCCCTGGCCGATCACGAAGTCGATGCGCTGCTGGATGGATTGTATGCCGCCAACGCAGCGCCCGACGCCGATCGGCTGGATCGCGCACCGCTGGCAACCCTGACGGCGCTGCTGGAGGATGCCCGCTTGCGCCATATCGAGCGCGAGGAAGCCGCCCGCCGTAGCGGAGTGACGCTGTTGCTGGCAACTCTGGCCGAGCGGCTGAAGCTCGCGGAATTTGAGCAGCAAGTTGTGCTTCTGGCCCTGGCCGCCGAACTCGACCGGCGCTACGAGCGGCTGTTCGGGTATCTGAACGACGATCTCAACCGGCCGCGGCCCAGTGTGGATCTGGCATTTCAGCTCTTCACCCGCGATCTCGCCGGACGTACGGCCCGACGGCGGGCATTTGCGCCCGATGCCGCTCTGCGCGCACAACATATTATCCAACTGAGCGATGAAAGCGGTACGCTTCCGGCGTGCGGCCTGAAACTGGATGCCCGAATTGTCGGATTTGTGCTGGGGATCGAGCGTATTGATGCGGCTCTGAACGGAATCCTGGAAAGTTATCGCGGCGATTTTCAAACAGCCCTGCTCGCCGCCGCACCCGCCGAAGTTGCAGCCCTGGCCAAGCATGTGCGGCAGCGCCTGGCAAGCCTGGTGGCCCTCGACGGTCCCGATCAGGCCTTGCAGATCGCAGTTGCGGCCCACATCGCCGCCGACACGCCATTGCTGGTATTGAACCGCATCCCTGAACCCGCCGATGATCTGATTGTTCGGGCGGTGCGCGAGGCGCGGCTCAGTGGTGCGGCGCTGGCGATCAAGGCTGCAACAAGCGATCAGGCCCGCCGCTTCAGCGAGTTGGCGTTGGAACAACCACGGTTTATCCTGTCGGCCACGCCGCTCAATCTGCCCGCGATCCGGCTTCATCTGCCGGCATTGGCGAAGGACGGCCGGCAAGCGTTATGGAGCGCTGCGCTCGACGACACGCAACTGGATCTCGCCGAACTGGCCGACCGCTTCCGGCTCAATGGTGAACAGATCATCGCTGCGGCGCACGATGCGCAGATTCAGGCGGCATGGTGCGGCACGCCGATCGATCGAGCGACGATATTCGCAAGCTGCCGCGCCCAGAGCCAGCAGGCGCTCGATGGACTGGCCCAGCCGCTTAGAAGCATTCATACCTGGGACGATCTGGTATTGCCGACGGCGGCCAAAGCGCAACTGCGCAGCCTTGAACACTGGGTACACTACCGCCACATGGTCTACCAGGAATGGGGCTTCGCCCAACGGGTGATGCTCGGCCGCGGGCTGGCGGTTCTGTTCAGCGGACCGTCCGGCACCGGTAAAACAATGGCGGCCGGTATTCTGGCGCGCAATCTGGAGCTTGATCTGTTTCGGATCGACCTATCAACCGTGGTGAGCAAATATATCGGCGAGACGGAGAAGAATCTGAGCCGGATTTTCGACGCGGCCGAGCGCGCAAATGCGATCCTCTTTTTCGATGAAGCCGATGCCTTATTCGGCAAGCGCTCCGAAGTGAAAGACGCCCACGATCGCTACGCCAACATCGAAGTGAGCTATCTTTTGCAGCGAATGGAAGCCTACGACGGCATCGCGATCCTGGCGAGCAATTTTCGCCAGAATCTCGACCAGGCGTTTGTGCGGCGTTTGCATGTGATCGTCGAATTCCCGCTGCCGTCGGCGGCGGATCGCGATCGGATCTGGCGTCAGTTCCTGCCGAAAAGCGTGCCCCAATCCGATACGGTTGATATTGCCTATCTGGCGCGCCAGTTCGCCTTATCGGGCGGCAATATCCGTAATTGCGCCCTTACCGCCGCCTTCGGCGCCGCCGCCGAAACCAGCCCCATCACCATGCGCCATCTGGTGCAGGCGGTTGCCCGCGAGCTTGAGAAAACCAATCAACCCCTGGTGCGTTCTGTCTTCGGGCCATACTACGATCTCGTTCGCGCCGGCGGCGAGAAAGACGATGCCTGACCGCGCCGGGAGAAAGTCGCTCCGATGAAATATTGGTCGCGTTATATTGGCCAACTGCCGCAACAAGAAGAGGAAAAAGCCGAAGAATCCGCGCCGCAACGCGATCAGGCGCCGCCGGTAAACACACCGCAGCAGAGCCGGCGCAGCGGTGGCCAGCCGTTGTCGCCGAGTACCCGCGCACGGCTGGAAGCCGGCCTTGGAACCGATCTATCGGCGGTGCGACTGCATCAGGATGCCGGCGCCGCCGGTGCATTGCAGGCCCGCGCCTTCAACCAGGGCAACGATATTGTGGTCGCAAAACCGGCCGATCGAAGCGATCCGGCCCTGCTGAGTCACGAGGCGGCCCACGTGGCCCAGGCGCAGCAACGCGGCGTGCGTGCCGGTGTTGGCACGCCGAACAGCGCCAGTGAACACGAAGCTCATCGCGCCGCAGATGCGATCCGCGCCGGGAAACCGGCGAATGTAGCGGCGCACGGCACGCCTGTGCCGCACATCCAGCGCCAGGAACAAAATACCAATCCGGTGGTCAGGCGCGAGGCCGTGCGTCTGATGCTGACATTGCACTATCAGCAACAGAACGATGCCGGCAGTTTCAAACTGACCGAAACGGTCAAGAGCGAGCTACGCCGTATGATTCCGACCCTTGAGGATGTGATTATCGAACGGCTCTGGCAGCCGGAGCCGCGCGGTCCGCTGGATGTTTTCCAACGGCTGGTGCGCGCCGGCTATCTGCCCGCATTCGCCGCAGAGCCGGAACCGGCGTTGACGCCGCCCGACAAGCAGGCAGAGCCACCGGCGGTCGAAAAGCAACCGGCGAGCGACGTAAGTTGGCAGGGCGCCGGCGGGATCGGGCTACACCTGACGATCAACCCGCGCCCGCCCGCACCAATCAGCGCGATCATCCGCCAGGAACTCGGCGCCCGCGGTTTGCCGCTCGCCCACGACGACATCGACAAACTGCTGGCCGGGCGTGCCCAGGGCATTGCGCAATTGGAAACAATCCTCAAAGCGACCATGCCCAGCCTGGCGCCGGAGCAGCGGCGCAAACTGGCCGAAACAATCGCCGACACGCTGATCACCAGGAGTGTTCAGGGCCAACTCAAACGCGAACTACCGACCGCCCTGGAACGCGATGCCGCCACGGTGCAGCAGATCGAGCAGATGTTGGGGTTGCCGAAGCAAACCGCCGGTGACATGCCCGGTTTGCTGAAAAAGTGCCGCTGGGTGTATCGGTGACGATCTATTTCTAAAGGCGCAAAGGCCGGACGATGGAGCAAGAACGCCTCTACACGCACGAACCGACGCCGGCAACGCCGGTGCAAACTGCGCAACCGGCTCAGGCGACGCCGACGGTTGCGCCCGCCGGCGTGCGTCCGCCTCGCGCCTCCACCATCGGCGGCAACCCGCTCCCGCCTGGGCTACGTGCCAGCATGGAGCACGCCCTCAACACCGATCTTGCGACCGTGCGCGTGCATACCGGCTCGCAGGCTGCCGGCGTCGCCCGCCAATACAACGCCGATGCCGTCACAACCGGGCAAGACATCTATTTCGGCGCGAATCAATACCAGCCGGGAACTGGTCCCGGCCGGCATTTGTTGGCCCACGAAGTGGCACACACGGTTCAGCAATCCACGCCCGCTCAACAATCCACGCCCGCACTCGGCGATCCCGGCTCCGCGCTGCCCCTAAGCCGGCCCGGTGATCCGGTCGAACGTGAAGCCGGCGCTGTCGCGCCGCCACTCCACGCGTGAGTTGCTGAATGGATTGGGGAACAGCGCGCCATCGACGACGGTCTGCTCCTTGGTGGCCACGTCGAAGAGCACGGGCTGATCGAAGTCCGCACCCGAGCCGAAGAGGGCGAATTGGGTGTCGCTGGCGCGAGGTGACGGGTATTCCGGGCGGCAAATCCATACGTTGTGCGATGTCCGTCTTAAGCTGGCCGATCACGCTGCCGGGATTGACGATAGGGGGAAAAAAACGATTCTTCGATGCCGATGCGGCTGAGTATC
>JAAUQO010000270.1 GCA_012032775.1 Oscillochloris sp.
TCGAGCCCTTGGAAGTTACTCGGCGCGAAGTAGCGGTGCGCTCGCCGGATGCAGGCCGGCGCGTGATTACAATCGCGCGCGGCAGTGATGATGAGGTGCAGGTCGGGATGGCGGTGATCGGCCAGACACCCGGCGGTCCGGCGGCACTGATTGGGATTGTCGAAAGCGTGACTCAACGCAGCGCCGCGATTCTTTTGATCACCGATATCAGCAGTCAGATCAGTGCGCGGACACTTCATGAGCAGCGGGCCTCGCTGGGCTTGTTGAGCGGCCAATGGCAACGCGGTTCGCGGTTGCAACTCTCGCAGATCGATCGCAGTGCGCCGGTTACCATTGGTGATCCGGTGGTGACGGCCGGATTAACCGGCAATCTCGGTCTGCCGCTTGATCTGGCCGCTGTTCCGGCCGATATTCCGATCGGCAGCATCGACTCAATCACAACCAGCGGCCAGAACCAGGTGGCCGAAATCCGGCCGTTCGCCGATCCTGATCAGGTGCGCTACGTTTGGGTGATTCTCAGCCACGACGACTAGAAGAGCTATTAGCCCGCGAGATCGGGCTGATTTTGTTGATGCTGATCCTGGCACTGATGCAGGTGGCGCTCCTGCACGTACCGCCGGTTTGAGTCTTCCCCTCTTGCCGGTGCTGGTAATCTGTCGTACCCTGATAGGGATCGGCTCGGCTTTTCCCGACCGCGGCGTGAGTGCGGCAATGCGCTGGGCGCTCTATGGTGGTTTGGCGCTGGATATCTTTGCGACAACCAGGCTTGGAAGCCATGCACTGGCATTACTGTTGGCAGCCGTTGTCGTCGCCGGCGCAACCCGCAGGCTGCGGGTCGAACGACCGATCTTTCCGTTGCTAAGCGTACTGGTCGGCGTAACGATAAGCGAAGCTTGCCTGGCGCTATTACGAGTTCCTCAGCCGGATGATTGGCTCGTTTATGGGCAGGTGGTGATCTTGCCGACGGTGCTGATCGCGCTCATCCCGACCTTGCCGATCTTCTTTGGCTTACGCTGGGTGTTACGGAATCAGTTATAGGGGTGCAGCAGTTGGCACTGCGTGTACACTGTGCCAGCCGGACGACCCGCCGCACCCTATCGGCACACGATTGGCACTGCGTGTCAACTGCTGCACCCCAGGGGACGACCCGCCGCACCCTATCGGCACGACGATCGATGATGCGACCCGCCCGCACCGTATCGGCACGACGATGCGACGATGCGACAGGACGACGACTATGACTCGGATTATTGCGCTGCGTGTGTGTTTGCTGCTGATTGTAGCCATGCTGATCGGCCGCCTGGCGCAACTACAACTGGCCGACACCGATGCGCAACGGGTCGGGAGTGCGCCCGACGCCACATATCAGCGATCGTTGACAGTACAACCGCGGCGCGGCGAGATTCTGGCAAACGACGGGCGTACGCTGCTCGCCGAAAGTGTGCCGATTTATAACATCGCTGTGGTGCCGGGGCGGCTGCCTTCGAGTGCAACCGAGCCTGAGCGACGCGCACAGGTGCTGGGCCGCCTGGCCCAGATCGCCGAACTTTCCAGCACACTGGTGCTTGAACCGAGCACTATGTTGAACGATCGGCCTGGATTGCGGGCCGAACTTGGCCGGCTGCAAACGCTGCCGCTTAATCCGGCGACACAAACGCTTACCGTCACGGTGCTGCCCGCTGATACGCTGCGCGCGCTTGAGATTAGCCGTACCTATTCGGATGTGTTGACATTGCTGAATCCAATCGAGCAACGCGTGAGTCGCGGGGATGTGCGACGCTACCAGAGTGTGATTATTAAGGAGGATATCAGCGCGGAACTGGCGCTGGTGATCCGCGAAAACAGCAACTATCTGCCGGGTGTGCTGGTGGTTGAGGGCTTTCGGCGCAGCTATCCGCTCAGCGGCGAGATTCCATCGCTCTCGCACTTGCTCGGCTATATCGGGCGGATCAATCAGTGTGAACTGATGGCCGAAAATCCAGCTTCCTCCTGGCTGACCGGCATGGTCGATCTTGTGGGGAATGCCGGCGCCTGTGGGTTGATCCCGAAGCGGATCGAGCCGACGTTGATCGGACTGCCGCCGTACAATCCCGACGACCGCATCGGCAAAGATGGCTTGGAAGCGGCCTACGAAGCAGAATTGCACGGCGTCATTGGGATCGAGACGTTGCAAGTGGATGCGTTGGAGCGCCCCTTGAGCGCACCGAGAACCTTGCGGCCGGTGAGCGACGGCCAGAGTCTGGTGCTGACCCTGGATGTCGAATTTCAGGCTGAAGTCGAGCGGATTATCCGCCGTTGGATCGCCGAGGGCGAGCGACGGCGCAGCGTGGTACAGGAAGCCTATAAGCGCGAGTATGACCCGATTGTAGCCGGTTCGGCGGTGGTACTCGACCCGCGGGACGGGCGAATTCTAGCGATGGTGAGCCTGCCGAACTACGACAACAATGTATGGGTTGACCCAGGCCGTACCGCTGAGTTACAGGCATTGCTCGCACCATCCGATGAGGAGGCGCTGCGCGAATTGGTTCGCCTGGCGCCGCTGACGAATCGGGCCATCGCCGGATTGTATCCGGCCGGTTCGACATTGAAGCAGTTTGTCGGCGCGGTTGCGTTGCACGAGCAGATCATCACGCCGGAAACGACATTGCGCGATCCAGGCTTGATCCGGCTGATCGAGCGCAGCGGCATCGAGTTTATTTTGCCGAACTCGGTACGTAACCGCGACAATGGTGAACTGACGGTTATTGATGCGATGCGGCTCTCGTCAAACGTGTTTTTCGCGTCGATTGCCGGCGGCAACGACGAAGTGATCAACCTCGACGAAGATTCGTTCCGCACCGACGGCCTCGGTATCGATCGGCTGGTCAGGGGGCTTGAGTCGTTCGGCATGGGCCGACCGACCGGGATTGATCTGGCCGGCGAGGCAGGCGGATTGGTGCCGACACAAGCCTGGAAGGCGCAGAATCTGCGTGAAAGCTGGACCACCGGCGATACATACAACACGGCGATCGGGCAGGGTTATTTGCAGGTGACGCCACTGCAACTGGCGATGGCGGCCGGTGCGGTGGCCCGCGATGGGACGTATTACCGACCACATCTGGTTGAGCGGATTATCGACAGCAGCGGTGCAACGGTACGGCGGATCGCGCCGGAGTTGAAGGGTCGGGCAAACATCGATCCGAACTACCTGGCGGTAATGCGTGAGGGCATGCGCCAATCAGTCACTGAGGGTTTGAATATCGCCGCCCGCCAGGAATGCTCCGGGCTGTTGATCGCAGGTAAAACCGGCACCGCTGAATTCGGGCCGATCTTGACTGAGGACGGGCGCCGCCAATCGCACTCCTGGTTTGTCGGTTTTGCGCCATATGACGATCCGCAAGTGGTGGTGGCGGTGTTGCTGGAAGGCACCGGCGATTTGAACGACGGCTCCTCCACCATGGCCGTGCCGGCGGTGACACAGATTATACAGGCCTATTTCGGCGTCACACCGCCCGAAGACGCCCCCCGCATCTGCCCCGTGATGCCGCTAGATCCGGAGCCGGCAACAACGACTGCGCTGGAACCATAGGCTGGAGGTAGGGGGCACAGCCGGCCAGGGTGAATCACGAAGGTGCAGCAGGTATTTGCCAATTGGAACCGTTTCCCCTATCCTTGCCAGCCGCTCACCCGGCAGCCCTGGTCAGCTTGTTACGTAAAGGTAGCTAAAATCTATGCTGCGCCTGCTGATACGCTTCCTTTTGCTGCTGTTCGTATTGTCCGCCTGTACCGCCCCGGTTGCCCAAGCGCCGACCAACCCCGCCGCAACAGCGACAACATCGGCAACACCGGCAGCGGCGACGGTTGCGCCCGCCCCGAGCCCAACCAGCGACCCGCGTTTGCCGACTGCGCCGCCGCGAATCACGCCAGGCCCAACCGCCGCTCCAGCGCCGATCGCGGCCGGATGGTGGGACGGCTCGGTTTGTTACGAGATCTTTGTGCGCTCGTTCTACGATAGCGACGGCGATGGGATCGGCGACCTGAACGGCGTGATTGAGAAATTAGATTATGTCAACGATGGTGATACAAATAGCCGGCGCGATCTCGGCGCCGATTGTATCTGGTTGATGCCGATCGCGGAATCGACCAGTTACCACGGCTATGATGTGACCGACTATTACACAGTCGAGGCGGATTACGGCACGAATGAGGATTTCAAGCGTCTGGTGGCCGAAGCTGAGCAGCGCGGGATCAAGATCATCATCGATCTGGTGTTAAACCACACATCGGTCGAACATCCATGGTTCCAGCAGGCGCTAGGCGATCCGAAATCGCCCTACCGCGACTGGTATTTGTGGTCGGAGATCAGGCCGAACTATCGCGGCCCGTTCAACAACGAGGTCTGGCACCAGTCGCCACTGGGTGATGAATTTTATTACGGATTGTTCTGGAGCGGCATGCCCGATCTGAACTATCGCAACCCGGCGGTGACAGAGTTTGCCGAAGAGGTCAGTCGTTTCTGGGTTGAGGAGATGGGCGCGGCGGGTTTCCGGCTCGACGCGATCAAGCACTTGATCGAGTATCAGGCGGCGCAATCCGACACTGCGGAGACACACAACTGGCTACGTGAGTACCGGCAATTTTTGGAGCGCGATCTGCCGGGAACCTTTACCGTCGGCGAGATCTTCGACGGCGGGCCGCGCACGCTGCCGAATTATTATCCCGACCAACTTGATTTTTATTTTGAGTTCGAGATCGCGCGGAATACGCGCGGCGCCGCCGATTTGGGGCTTGGACGCGGCTATCTGGATGCGGTAACGGCGGCTATGGAAACGTTACCATTCCAACGGTTTTCGCCCTTCCTGACCAATCACGACCAGAATCGGGTGATGTCGGAACTGGACGACGACATCGACAAGGCGAAGTTGGCGGCGCTGGCGCTGCTGACGCTGCCGGGAATGCCGTTCGTCTACTACGGCGAGGAGATCGGGATGCTGGGCGTGAAGCCCGATGAACGGATTCGCACGCCGATGCAATGGACGAGTGAGGGGGGCGGCGGGTTTACGAGCGGCGAACCCTGGCAGGCCTTGCAGGAAGATTACGTGGTGAAACATGTGGCCCAGCAGGACGAAGACCCGAACTCGCTGCTGAACACCTACCGCGAATTGATCCATCTGCACCGGGCGACTGCGGCCCTGGCGACGGGCGATTTTGTGGCGCTGGAATCGGATAACAGCAGTGTGGCCGCCTTTATCCGGCGGACCGGTGACGAGGCGGTGCTGGTGCTGATCAACTTCGAGGATGCGCCGGCAGCCACGCCACTGCTGAGCAGCGCGGGAAGTGGCTTGAGCGCCGGCGCATATACACTCAGGCCGCTGTACGGCGAGGCGACAGCAGAGATACTGACGGTCGGCGATGCCGGCGCGATCACGGATTACACGCCGCTGGCCGAGATCCCGGCACGGACGGGATACATTTTTGGATTGACACGCTGAGTCAATCCAACATGCGATATTGTTGATCGGGTGGAACATTATGCTTCGAACGGTACACGCAACCCGCTATGTGACGCCGCTGCGTGAAGGCGGCTCGTTACCGGCAGTTGTCGAGGCCGATGACGACGGCCTTTATGTATTAAAATTTCGCGGCGCCGGTCAGGGGCCAAAGGTGTTGATCGCCGAACTACTCTGCGGCGAACTGGGTCGCATCCTGGGCTTACCGGTGCCGGAAGTGGTGTTTGTCGAGCTTGATGCGGCGATTGGGCGCAATGAACCGGACGAAGAGATCCAGGAGTTGGTCGGCAACAGCGTTGGGCTCAATCTCGCGCTGGATTACTTGCCGGGGGCGCTGGCCTTCGACCCGCTGCATGCAACAGCGATCGACCCGCATCTGGCGGCGCGGATCGTCTGGTTCGACGCCTTGATCACCAACGTCGATCGCACAGCACGTAACACCAATCTGCTGATCTGGCACCGGGAGTTGTATCTGATCGACCATGGTGCGGCGTTATATGTGCATCATACCTGGACGAACTGGCAGGAGCGGGCGAAAGTCCGCTTCCCGGCGATCAAGGATCATGTGTTGCTGGGGGCGGCGGATGATCTGTACGCCGCCGATACAATCCTGGCGCCGCAAATCACGCGCGCACTGCTCAAGGATTTAGCCGCCCAGATCCCCGAGAGTTGGCTGGAGGGCGAAGCAACATTTGCCGACGCAGCCGAACACCGGGCGGCCTATGTCGAGTTTTTGGCGAGCCGGCTGGAAGAACCGCGGTTGTTTGTCGAGGAGGCGGCGAATGCACATGCGCAACGCCTTTGAGTATGCAATCATCCGCGTGATGCCGCGGATTGAGCGCGGCGAGTTTCTGAATGTCGGCGCGCTGCTCTTCTGCCGCCAGAAACGCTTTCTCCAGGCTCGCATCAACCTCGACGAAATCAGGCTCAAGGCGCTCTGGCCGGAACTGGATCCGGCGCCGTTGCACGAGCAACTTGCGTATCTGGCATTCGTGTGTGTGGGAGGGAAGGAAGCCGGGCCAATCGGCGAACTGCCGATCTTCGAGCGCTTCCGCTGGCTCACGGCGCCGCGCAGCACCGTTGTGCAAACCTCGCCGGTGCATGGCGGCATTTGCGCCGACCCGACGGAGGCATTGGAGCGGATTTTCAAGCAGATGGTGGAATAGGCCATGTATCGATGCTGTGTCCACTTCGCGAACACAGCATCGACAACGAACTTTAGCGATCCATGTAGCTGAGTAAACTATCGCGGGCCTGTTCGAGGGCGGGCATACGCTTGACGAGGCGCACATTGCTGCCGACGCCTTCGACGGCCGGTTTGAGCAGATCGCGCAATTCGGCATTCATCACCACTACCTGGCGCGGAACCACCTGCTGCTGCTCGACCAACTCGACAAAGAGTTGCTGCAACCCGGCGCGCCAGGTATCAGGGGCGGCGATCTGTGGTGCGAGCACCATGCCGGTAGGGCCATCGACGAACAAACAGGCGATCGGGAAATACGGCCGTTCGTCACGGGAATTCTGCACCGGCTCGGGCAACGGAAACGTATCGGCCTCCCAGGTTCCGGTGCGGGGCAGGGATGCGCGCCGCAGGCGTGCGAGGCGCAACTCATCGACCGGTGGAATTTCGACCGGCGCAACCTTCTTGATGCTCAGTGACGGCGTATAACGCGAATCGCGCCAGCGCCCGTCGATCTGCTCACGCAGCAGCAAACTGCCATCGACAGCGTAACCAAGAACCAGATCGCGGTCGCGGGCGCGCCGAGC
>JAAUQO010000021.1 GCA_012032775.1 Oscillochloris sp.
ATCCCGGCGCATGTGTCGCCCTTACCTGATCGGGATATCCCGGCGCATGTGTCGCCCTTACCTGATCGGGACATCCCGGCGCATGTGTCGCCCTTACAGACATGACTGATCATGCTTTCCAATGGAACGGGCCGACGATCACCTTTGTGATCCCGTGGTATGGCCCCCAGGTGCCCGGCGGCGCCGAGTTTCAGTGCCGGCGCACCGCCGAAGAACTGGCCCTGCGCGGCGTGCCGGTGGAGGTGTTCACCACCACCGCCGGTGGCCTGATGACCGACTGGAATGCGCCGGCGTTTCCCGCAGGTGCCGACGTGGTGAACGGTGTCCCGGTGCGGCGCTTCGCAGTACGTGGCCGCGATGCCGTCAGCTTCGACAAGCTTAACCGGCGGATTCTGAGTGGGCAGCGGCTCAGCCTGACCGACGAAGCGGTCTTTGTGCGTGAGATTGTCGCTTCCGATGCGTTGAACAGCGCGATTGCCGCCGAACGCGGCCGCCGGATCTTTATTTTCACGCCGTATATGTTCGGCACAAGTTATTGGGGCGCTCGGGCGCCCTGCGGGCGTATCACATCCCCTGCCTGCACGACGAAGGCTACGCCGCGATGACGCTGTATCGCCAGTTGATCGAGCAATCGCATGGCCTGATGTTTTATTCACCGGCTGAACGACGCCTCGCCAATCGCCTGTACCGCGTCGAGAACCGGCCGCAGTTGTGGCTCGGCGGCGGAATCGAGACCGCAGCCGTCGGCGATGCGACCCGCTTCCGGGCGAAATTCAACTTCAGCGAACCATTTCTGCTCTATGCCGGGCGCCGCGATGCGACCAAGAATACGCCGCTGCTGATCGACTATTTCCGCCAATATCGCGCCGAAGGCGGCACGCTGCGCCTGGTAACGATCGGCGGCCCCGGCCCCGCGTTGCCGGTCGATCTGACGGCAAGCGGCGCAGCGATCGACCTGGGCTTTCTTGACCAGCAAGACAAACTCGACGCCTATGCCGCAGCGACCGCGCTCTGCCAACCGTCGCGCAACGAGAGTTTTTCGGTGGTGCTGATGGAAGCCTGGGTGAACGGCACGCCCGGCCTGGTGCATAGCGACTGCGACGTGACGCGCGAATTTTGCGAACTGAGCGGCGGCGGGTTACACTTTCGCCATTACGGCGAGTTTGCCGCCGCACTGCATTGGCTGAGCGAGAATCCCGAACAGGCCGCGCAGATGGGCGGCGCGGGCGGGCAGTATGTGCGGCGCAACTTCGCCTGGGATGTGGTGATCGCGCGTATGCTGGCGTTTTTGCACGCTACCTGGAACTAAGCCGTGAGTATCACGATCCACATTATGACGGCCGCCTTGTCGCAGGGCGATGCGATCGGCAATTATATTCTTTCGCTGAACGGAATGCTGCGCGATTGGGGCGTGCGGGTCGAACTCTATGCCGACTTTCCCAATCCGGCCTATCCGCTGCAACATCAACACTCCAGCCAGTACCATCCGACCGGCAACGACATCCTCTGGTTTCACTACTCGATCTACAGCGACAATGTACACTGGATCACCCGGAGCCCCGACTTTGTCATCCTCGACTCGCATGGAATCTGCCCGCCGCATCTGTTTGCCGGTTACGACGAGCAGATGGAGGAGTTGTGTCGTAAGGGCGAGCAGTTCCTGCCGGCCCTGGCGCAGCACAGCGATCTGGCGATCGCCCATACCCGCTTTGTCGCCGATGGGTTGCGCGGCATGGGATTTCGTACCATCCGTACGCTGCCGCTTGTGGTAGACACTGCGCGCTTCACCGGCGTGGGCGATCCGGCCTGGGAGCCACTGCTGAGCAAACTCGACTACCTGCTGTTTGTCGGTCGCGTGGTGCCGCAGAAGAATCTCGGCCGCAGCCTGGATCTGTTCGCCGCATTATTGCGCCGCAGGCCGGGGATCAAGTACATTATCGTCGGCGGCCGGCATCTGCCGCGCTACGCCGAGGAATTGGAGATCCAGGCCGCGCGGTTGGGCATCGGCGAAGATGTTGTGTTCAGCGGGCCGATCAGCGAGCCGCATACCTTAACCAGCTTCTTCCGCCACGCTCGCTTCTACCTCTGTCTATCGGAGTGGGAGTCGTTCTGCGTGCCGCTGGCCGAGTCGCTGCACTTCGGCACGCCGGTGCTCGGCTGGGAGGTGCCGCCGATCCCCGAAACAATGGGGCCGGGCGGTGTTGTGCTGAAAGGCGACAACGAAGCGATGGCCGCGCAGATCGACGCCCTCTGGGAGGACCCTGCCCGCTACCGGCAACTCCAGGCCCGCGGCCAGGCCCACGTCGCCACCTTTACCGACAGCGGGTTGCGGGCCGGGGTGCTGAAACTGCTGCGTGAAATCGCCGAAGGTTAGGATCATGCGGATCGCATTTGTCGTCCAACGCTACGGTCTCGATGTTCACGGCGGCTCGGAGGCCCTTTGCCGGATCTGGGCCGAACATCTCGCCGCCCGCCATCAGGTGACGGTCTTTACCACTTGCGCCCGCGATTATCTCACCTGGGCCGATCATTACCCGCCCGGCAGCGAAGAATTGAACGGCGTGATCGTGCGCCGCTTCCCGGTTGATGCGCCGCGCGACCTGGACACATTCAACGAATTTACCCATCAGGTGTACGCCAACCGCGGCGATCTGGCATTGGGCGAGGAGTGGATGCGCCGCCAGGGGCCATATTCCACGCCGCTGTTTGAGGCGATTGTCGCCGAACGCGACGATTTCGCGCGCTTTGTCTTCATGACTTATCTATACGCCACGGCCTACTTCGGCTTGCCGCTGGTGGCCGACAAGGCGCTGCTCGCACCCACGGCCCACGACGAACCACCGATCTACCTGGGGATCTTCCGGCAGTTATTCGCACTCCCACAGGGCTTTCTCTTCCTGATGCCTTCGGAAGAACTGCTGGTGCGCCGGCTCTTCCCAACCGAACACATCCCCGGCTACGAAGTTGGGCTGGAGGTGCCGCTCGATCCCGAGCCGCAGGCCGAGCCACTAAATGACCTGCCGGAGTTACTGTACATCGGGCGCGTGCATCCCTCGAAGAACGTCGATCAACTGGCGGCCGATTTCGCCCGTTACCGCGAAGAAGGCGGCAAACCGGCGCGATTACTGGTGGCCGGGCGCGTCGATACACCAATGCCGGAACACCCCGACATTGCGTATCTGGGGTATGTGGACGAAGCGCGCAAACGCGAACTGCTGCGCCGCTGCGCCCTGCTGGTGTTACCGTCGATCTACGAGAGCCTATCGATTGTGCTGTTGGAAGCCTGGGCCCATGGCCGGCCAACCCTGGTGAACGGCGCGGCGCCGGTGCTACGCGAGCAGACTCTGCGCGGCGGCGGCGGGCTGTTCTACCATGGCTATGCCGAGTTTGTCGTCGCCCTCGACACACTACTCGCCGACCGTTCGCTGCGCGCAGCACTCGGCGGCCAGGGCCGCGCCTTTGTGGCCCGGCGTTACACTTGGACGGCGGTTGATACGACATTGGAGCGGGCGCTGAATGCATAAGGAATGTGGGGTTCGTTCGTACTTTGTGCGAACGAACCCCACAACCGTCATCAATGAGACCGACTGAAAGCGATCATATGCGCAAATCACTCATCCCGATCCTTCGCTGCCCGCGCTGTGGCGGAAAACTCGTGCTCAAGGGATCGCGGCGGGGCTGGGCCGGCTGGATCAGCAAAGGCACGCTGCATTGCAAGCAAGATGGCAGCAACTACATGATCCGCAACGGCATGGCCTTTCTGCACGACGATAGCGAGCGCTGGCAGACCCTGAGCCGGGAAGCCGACGGCTGGGTTCGCTTGCACCGCGATCGCGGGATGTACGGCGGCCCGGCGGCGGAGATCGATTTTCGGCTGCCGTATTTGAACGAAGCGCCCTGGATCGAGATCGCCCGCGCCTTTGATATAGCGCTGGATATTATTCAACCCCGGCGTGGGCTACGGGTGCTGGAAGTTGGCGCCGGACGCGGCTGGGCCGCCGCCCAATTGGCCAAACGAGGCTGCAATGTCACCGCCGTCGAGATCAACGCCGACATGCAGATCGGCCTTGGGCGCGCATTGGCGTTGGCGAAACGCGCACATGTGCGCATCGATCCACTGGTCGCCGACAGCGAAAAACTTCCACTCGCCGCCGGCAGCTACGATATTGTCTTTGCATCAGCGGCCATCCACCATTCCAGCAGCTTCGAGGCAATTCTCAGCAGCATCGCGCAAGTGTTACGGCCGGGCGGGCGGTTGGTGGCGATCAATGAGCCATGCCTTCCCGACAACACCAAAGCCGAAGATCTGGCGGCGGCACTGGCCGAAGAAACCGCCTACGAGATCAACGAAAACCACGGCACCCTCAATGATTACCGGCAAGCACTCCGGCGCTCGGGGCTGCGCGAGTTGGGCCTGTTGCCCTGGCAAACCTATCGCCTGCATCCCAACTGCCTGGTTGAATGGTCGGAGCAGTTACAAATCGACCCGCCCTCGCCTCAGGAACTGGTTGCAGCCGCCCCGCGCTGGCGCCACAACCTGTTCAATTCATATCGAGCCTGGCGTGCCCGCCGGCGCGGCGCATTACATCCACAAGCACTGCCGCCGGCCACATGGCAAGAGGCGATGCTGCGCGCCTGCGGCGGCTCACTTGTGATTATGGCCGAAAAGCCCTGAACACCAGGATCGAAATAGCTACGATGTTGAGCATACAGCGTGTGCCGCTCCACCGTATAATCCTCGTCCTCTGCCTGCTGACCCTGTTCGGCGTGGCTCTGTTCTCACCCGTGCGCGACAACGAACGATCCGATCCCTGGGGCGCTTTGCTGGTGTCGCAGGCGCTTATCGAACAGCGCTCGATCAAACTCGATTCCTATCCTGATGCGGTACGCGAACTCGGCTACCGCGTACTCCCGCTCAACGGCCACCAGTTCTACGCCTATCCCTTCGGTACATCGCTGGCGGCTGTTCCGGCAGTGGCGGCGGCGCGGATGTTCGGCATGGACATGGCGCTTCCCGCCGACGATTACGCCCTGCAAAATCTCCTCGCAGCCCTGAGTGTCGCCGCGCTCTTCGGCCTCGGCTACCTTGTGTGCCGCGCCTTCGTTCAACCCTGGCCCGCCCTGATTATCGCCGCCGTGACGGTACTGTCCACGGCGCTCATGCCCACCATGGGCGGCGCACTCTGGAGCACCAATCTAGCGGTGCTCTGTGTCACCGCAGCATTGGCGATCCTGGTACAACCGGAGCAAAACCGGCTCTGCGGCGCTCTGATCGGAATACTGCTGGTCGGCGCCTATGTGGCGCGGCCTTCCAGCCTGACCTTTATCGGCCCGGCATTGCTGTTTTTGCTGCTTGCTCGCCGGCGAATGGCCCTGGCGGCCCTGATCGCCACCGGCGTCGGTTTTGCGCTATTCGTCGGATTCTCGCTGATCACCCACGGCGAACTGTTGCCGCTGTACTATCGCGGGGTTGGGCGCCTGAGTGCGCCCGACGCAGGCTGGGTTGCGATTGCGCTCTATGGCCTGTTGTTTAGCCCTGGTCGCGGATTGATCGTCTTCAGCCCACAGTTGATCATCCTGATTGTCGGCTGCCTGTGGCTTTTCAAGCAGCTACGCTATCAGTCGGTATTCTGGTTGAGTATCGGCTGGTTAGGAGCGCACCTGGCGCTGCTGGGCATGTTTTATCACTGGTGGGGCGGTTACAGCTACGGCAGCCGGCTCTTCAGCGATGCCATGCCGGCGCTCTTTCCACTTACTGCACTACTCTGGCGCGCAGCGGCGGCATACACACCACAGATCCGCCGCGCCGGGGCCGGCGTTTTTCTCGCCTTTGCCCTGGTCGGCGGTTTCTTCAACACGGCCCAGGGATTGTTCAATCCGCAAACCCTTTACTGGAACGTCACCGGCGCCGGCTACTACGATGTCGAGGCGCTGCCCGAGATCCTGTTCGATTGGCGTTTTCCGCCGTTTCTGGCAAGCCTTGAGCAATTTCAGCGCCGCGATGCAGCACTGCTCGCCAACCCGCCGCGCCCGAATACCCTGTTCGGCCGGCGTGTCTGGCCGGTGGTGTACTTACGTCAGAGCGCCTACTGGAATCCGCCCGGTATCACGGTCGATCCGCAGCTTGCAGTGCTGCTTGATCGTGGTTGGCACCAGTATGAAGAAGCCTGGGGCGGACGTTGGATTCGCGCCGATGCGACAATCTGGGTGGAAAGCGATGTCGCCGGTGAAGTAGAATTAGTCCTCAAACCGTACTCGCTGTATCAAGCAGCCGATCCCGCCGTACCGAACATATTGCATGTGCAGATCGAGGATGGCCCCGTGCAAACCCAACCGTTGACGGTCGGCCATGTATCCGTCTTCCGTTTCAGGATCAACCAGGGTTCGACGGCGGTACACTTACGATATGCCGGCGGCGAGGCCAACATCAACGGCGATCCGCGCTTGTTGGCCCTGGCACTGGAAAACACGGAACTCACCCTGATCACCGTCGCCGATCATGATCCGCAGTAACCCGGCACGGACACAAATTCACTAAAGAAATTGAACAAGAATATCTACCTATGCCCGATTGTCAATGTTGCCGGCTCAGAACCGATCAGCCAGGAAGTTGTTGCCGGCGACGTGTTCGTTTTTCCGCTCATGCTGCGTTCAGGCACTAATCGCATCGCGATCCGCTACGCCGGTGGTGAAGCCCATCTTAACGGCGATCTACGACTGATTGCGGTGGCGTACGGATATATTGAATTACGCTCCACCCAAACCACATCCCCGTAACACCAGCGAAGTATAACGTAGTCAGCCCGATCATCCGCCCACCGTCCCCCGTTTGCAGGTTGCACTAGAGGAGTTTGTTCATGTCCCTTCTTCCCAGCCGCATCTTTGTCGGATTGGTTGTCCTCATCACACTCGCCGCCAGTATCCTCGTCAACACGCCTGTCCAGGCATTTGAAGCGGGCCAACGCAGCGGTTTCCCTAAAGCGTTGCCCGGCCAACGGGTTGATTTCGGTTCACCGACCCTCGCCGATCTCGACAACGACGGTAAGCTGGAGATTATCGTCGGTGGGATGGATGGCATTGTCTACGTCGTGCGCCAGGATGGCAGCCTGATGTGGCAGTTCAATGCCGGTGCGGCGATCAACGCAGCCGCAAACGCTCGCCCCGACCTGGCCCAGAGCAACGCGCCGGTCAATATTCGTTCGGCGCCTGCGGTCGGCGACATCACCGGCGATGGTAAGCCCGAGGTCGTTATTGGGGCCGGTGATGTGACCACGGCAAAAACCCATGGCGGGGTTGTAGCGCTCAGCGCCGCAGGCCAGTTGCTGCCCGGATGGCCTTTCCTGACCATCGACAACGAACCGCGCGGCGGCGATAATCTGACCGAAGGCGTCGTCTCTTCGCCGGCGATCGGCGATGTGGACGGCGACGGTTTGAATGAAGTCGTGTTCGGTGCATTCGATCACCGCATCTGGGTGCTTGGTTCCAACGCAACCGTGAAGCCGGGTTGGCCGAAGGATGTCCTCGACACGATCTGGTCGTCGCCGGCCCTGGCCGACTTCGACAACGACGGTGTCAAAGAGATCGTGATCGGGATCGATGCCCACCGTTATCGCGGGCCTGATGCCGACGGCACCTTCCGCGAAACCTTTGACGGCGGCTACATTAGCTATTACGAAGGGGACGGCACCCTGGTCTGGAGCAGTTTCCACCAGGAGATCGTCACTTCGTCGCCGGCAGTCGCCGATCTGGACGGCAACGGCGATCTGGAGATTGTGGTCGGCAGCGGCACCTACTACAGCAATCTCAAGAAACAGCCGTTATGTCGCAGTGTGACCGCCTGGAACCACGACGGCAGCCTGCACTGGCGCACCCCGGTTAACGAGTGCGTGCCCGGCTCGCCGGCAATTGCCGACCTGGACGGCAACGGCACACTGGAAGTTGTGATCGGCACCCGCGCACCCGATAGCCGGATCTATGTGCTGAATGGGGCGAGCGGCGCGGTGCTGCGCTCGCATCAACCGACCGATATTTTCAATACTCCGTCCGGGCTTGGCACACCGGTGCTCGGCGATTACGACGGCGACGGACGCGACGATGTTTTTGTGAGTGTGGGTTGGGATGTGGTGGTTCTGCGCGGCACCGATCTGGCGCAGCTTACGTCGAATGCCGGCCCCGGCGACGGCGCCAGGCCTTCCTACTACGCCAAGTATCTGCTCAACAACACCCCGGCAGTCGGCGATCTGGACGGCAACGGCAAACTGGAACTGGTGGCTGCCGGCGGCTCGGAAAGCAGCGGTACGAACGCCAGGATCAACGTCTGGAACCTGGACGCCAGCAGCGCAAAGGCGAGTTGGCCGATGTTCCGCGGCCGCGCCAACCATCAGGGTGTCTTTGTACCGCGGCAGCTACTTAGCTCGCTCAACGGCGTCGCCACCCACCTGACTCCCGGCAGCGAACGCAGCTTCACAACCATGATCGACACCAACGACGGCAGCGGCGCAAGCTGGACGGTACAGGAGAATGATCCGAAGAACGTCGTTACGCTGAACCGAAACAGCGGCGGCGCCGGCGACACACTTCAGGTCACCGTCAGCGGCGACGCCGGAGATGCCACCGCCACACTCACTGTGAAGGCCGCCGGTGTGCCCGATGTCGTTCTTCCGGTGAACATCTTCGTATCCGAGACAATCTACAAGCTTTACCTGCCGACGACATTCCGGTAAGCACGGCTGCGGCGTAGCGACGCGGATTTTGCATCTCTACGCCGCCGTCAACCATTGGGCCGGAAGGTTGCGAAACGGTGCGACCGCCGGCTCGTCATGGGGCATAAAGCCGAATTGGCCCCAAAAACGCAAACCCTCCTCATTCGCAGCGGCGATCACACGCAGTTCGCCGATGTCGGGCCTAAGCCGAGCAAGCTCCTCGACCAATAACTCCACCGTCTCGCGGCCGTAACCCTGGCGCTGAAAACCACCCCAGACCAGCAAGACATGGATCGTGGCGACGCCGGGTTGCGGGAAATCAAGCTGCACATCCAGAGCGCCAATCAACAGATCGACGGCCGGCACTTCAATCCCCAACAACATCCGGCCCGGCGTTGCCTGTGCCGCTTCATACTGCGCCCGCACATCCTCGATCGTCGGCTCGGCAATGCCGAGCGCCTCGAAATACAGCGGTGTTCCGGCATAAATACGCTCCAGCCGCGCCAATTCAGCTTCCACAATCGGGCGAACAATCACCGTCGTACCGACGAGGCGCATGATCTACTCCCTGCTAAAATGCTCCGGTTGCTATCGTAGCATCGCGCTGTGACAGATGCGATCACAGTACCGCAGTGATCGGATTATGCAGCGAGAATGAAACAAATCCACAGCACAACAGACAAAACAGCAAGCCGGACAAATTCCGCACAATGCTTATCGTGGCGCCGACAGAAAAGCATGGGCGATCCTTGCGAGGTGTCGTGTCAGTACCGACGTGCTGGTGCGAAAAGGTTTATAATCGAAGCGTCATATCGCTGATTTATCTGAGGAGAACCGCATGAGCGAGAATACGACCGCATCAACCAATGCGGAACTGGATCGGCTCAGCGCCAATGCCATTCGCGCTCTGGCAATCGATAGCGTCCAGAAAGCCAACAGTGGCCATCCCGGCCTACCACTCGGCATGGCCGACGCAGCCTACGTCCTTTGGCGCCGCTTCCTGAAGCACAACCCCCACGATCCGAACTGGCCCGATCGCGATCGCTTCGTCCTTTCCGCCGGCCATGGCTCAATGTTACTTTACGCCTTGCTCCATCTTACCGGCTATGATCTCAGCATCGACGATCTCAAGCAATTTCGGCAGTGGGGCAGCAAAACACCCGGCCATCCCGAACACTTCGAAACACCCGGCGTCGAGACAACCACCGGCCCACTCGGGCAAGGCGTCGGTAATGCCGTCGGCCTGGCGATCGCCGAACGCTGGCTGGCTGCGAAGTTCAATCGCGGCGGATTCCCGGTATTCGATCATTACACCTACGTGGTCTGTAGCGACGGCGACTTGATGGAGGGTATCAGCCACGAAGCGGCAAGCCTGGCCGGACATCTCAAGCTCGGCAAGCTGATCATGCTCTACGACAGCAATAGTATCTCGCTTGTCGGCGCAACCAGTCTGTCATTCTCCGAAGATGTGCCGGCCCGCTTTAGCGCCTATGGGTGGCATATACTCGAAGTGGACGGCCACGACATGGCGGCGGTGGCCCACGCACTCGCCGAGGCGAAGGCCGAACGGGAGCGCCCATCAATTATCGTCACCCGCACCACGATCGGCTTCGGTAGTCCGAACAAAGCCGGGAGCCACAAAGCCCATGGCGAACCCCTTGGCGCCGATGAAGTCCGGCTCACCAAGGAGAATCTCGGCTGGCCGACGGAGCCTGATTTCTATGTTCCCGACCAGGTCTACGAGCATATGCATGCCGCGATCGATGCCGGCTCGGTTCGGCAGCGGGAATGGAACGGCATGATGGATCGCTATCGCGGCGCATTTCCCGATCTTGCCGCAACCTGGGATCGTATGCTGGCGGGTGAACTACCTGCCGATCTGGCGGCGGCATTGCCGAGTTACGCCGCCGATCCCAAGGGCAAAGGCACGCGTGTTTTCTCCGGCGATGCCGTGACTGCCCTGGCCGAGCAGATGCCGCAGTTGCTGGGCGGTTCCGCCGACCTTCACACCTCCGACTATACGCTCTTGAAGGCATACGAACCACTCACCCCGACCGATTTCAGTGGCCGCAACATCCACTTCGGCGTGCGCGAACATGCGATGGGCTCGGCGCTGAATGGTATGGCGTTGCACGGCGGGATCATCCCGTACGCCGGCACCTTCCTGGTGTTCAGCGATTACATGCGCCCTGCGATTCGCCTGGCCGCGCTGATGAGCCTGCGGATCGTGTATGTCTTCACCCACGACAGCATCGGTGTCGGCGAGGATGGCCCCACCCACGAGCCGGTCGAGCAGGTGATGGCGCTGCGGATGATCCCGAACCTGCATGTCTTCCGGCCCGGCGACGCCAACGAAGTTATCCAGGCCTGGAAGGCAGCCGTCGAGCGCAAAGACGGCCCAACAGCTATGATTCTCTCGCGCCAGGCTGCGCCGACTCTTGATCGCAGCACAATGGCATCGGCGGAAGGCACAGCGCGGGGCGGATATGTGCTGCGCGATACGCCCGGTGCGCGGGTGATCCTGATTGGCACCGGCACCGAGTTGCATATGGCGGTGCAGGCCGCCGATCTGCTGGCCGATCGCGGCATCCCGGCGCGTGTGGTCAGTCTGCCGAGTTGGGAAGTATTCGACTCCCAGGAGCAAGCATATCGCGAAAGTGTGTTGCCGCCGTCGATCCCCGTGCGAGTCTCGATCGAGGCCGGGCGGACGATCGGCTGGGAGCGCTATGTCGGCCTAAGCGGCGCTTCCGTGGGCGTCGATCGCTTCGGCGCATCGGCACCGTTTCAGGAGATCTACCGCCGCTTCGGTATCAGCGCCGAACGAATGGCCGAGGTTGCCCAGAGCTTGTTGGGCGAGTAACACGGATCGCGGAACAAACAGAATGCCGGCCGCGACATTCAGGGTCGCGGCCGGCATTCATTGTTTGTGAACCCTGGTTGCGGCGAATGTGGGCGCAACCGAACTAATCTGCGGCGGGAACCGAAGCGGTGCCGGGGACGAAATCCGGGTAGGCAACCGAGCCGTGCTCGCCGACATCAAGACCGGACAACTCCTCTTCCTTGCTAACCCGCAGGCCGATCGTGGCCTTGATGGCAAGGAACATCGCACCAGCCAGCAATGCAGTCCAGGCGCCGATCGCGATGATACCGACAACCTGAGCCATCAGCAGGGTTGCGCCGCCGCCGAAGAACAGGCCGAGCGTACCGGTATTGCCGGGGGCGCTGGCGAACAGACCGACAGCGATCGTACCCCAGGCGCCATTGATCAGGTGAACCGGAACTGCGCCGACCGGATCATCGATCTTGGCTTTCTCAAGCCACTCGGCGCCGAAGACAACCAGCGGGCCGGCGAGAAAACCGATCAGGATGGCCGAGATCGGGTTGACATAGGCGCAGCCGGCGGTGATCGCCACAAGGCCGCCAAGCACACCATTCATTGTCTGGCCGAGGTCGGGCTTGCCGGAGCGGAACCAGGCCGTAAAGAGCGCACCCAGACCACCGGCGGCGGCGGCGAGGTTAGTCGTAACGATCACGAGTGCGACCGCGTCGGCGTTCCCCTGCGAGCTGATCGCCAACTGCGAACCGGGGTTGAAACCGAACCAGCCGAGCCAGAGGATGAAGGTACCGAGCGCGGCGAGTGCCATACTGTGGCCGGGGATCGACTTCGGCTTGCCGTCGCTGCCGAAGCGACCGAGGCGCGGCCCGAGGATAATCGCGCCCATCAATGCGGCCCAACCGCCGACCGAATGGACAACCGTGCTACCGGCGAAGTCGGTAAAACCCCAGTTGCCGTCGGTGCTGCCGCTGTAGGTATTTAGCCAGCCGGCGCCGCTCCAAACCCAATGCACAACCACCGGGTAGATGAACAGGGTGATAATGAAGCTATAAACCAGATACGCAGTGAACTTGGTGCGCTCAGCCATTGCGCCGGCCACAATTGTCGCGGCAGTACCGGCAAAGACAACCTGAAAGAACCAGCTCACATATACCGGAACACCATCGCCGCCGGCCGAGGTGAGGAAGAACTGCGACGTGCCGATGAAACCACCGGCGCTATCGCCATAAGCCAGGCCCCAGCCAACCGCCCAGAAGGCGATCGAGCACATCACGAAGTCCATCAGGTTCTTGAACAGAATGTTGGTTGTGTTCTTCGCCTGTGTCAGGCCGGCGGTGAGCATGGCGAAACCGGCCTGCATAAAGAAGACCAATGCACCGGCGATCAGCAAGAACATCGTGTCGATCGCAACCGCCAACTCTGCCGACGATGGGCCTTCTTCCTGGGCGAACGCCTTGCTGCCGGTAACGGCGAGAAGGGTTAATGCACCACCGAGCCCAATCCCAAACTTGCGCCAACTCAGCTTCATAAGGCTATCTCCTTAAGCACAATGGAACATGGTAACTGTGTTAGGTTTAGCTTCGGTAGCGGCAATCAAGCGTCGCAATCGCAAGCGTCGCAATCGAGATCAAACCGCAAGTCGAAGCGCACCCATACACTGCTCCATCGCAGCTCGGACAGCTTCATCGCTGGGTTGCCGGAATCCGGCCGAGTATTAGCTCAGTAACGGTAGAAACGCGCGGAACTAACGAGGCAAGTGTACCGATGGAAGAACCGGTTGGCTGGGTAAGAAACCAACACACTGAAGTTTAAATCGTAATACTCCATGCACGGAACTGCGGCATCGCAGGAGTGCCAGGAGTCTCAGGATTCACCTCCTCTATATAAGCAGACAGGGCTTACACAGTAGCTTCGTTATTCGGTGTGGTCTTTGAACCATATTAACAAATCTAAACCAGATGAAGCTATGGTGAAGGTGCCTAAAATCTCCCGCAAGGATCTGTACAAAATCTCTGAAGTTGGGGGGGATGAACACCCCTTTTTTGTCAACGAGGCAATTCTTTTGTGCTACACTGGCCTGTGCAGATTATCACAGAGTCGCACATGTTATGCACAAGGAGGAACGCGATGAGCTTCCGGGGTTCGGGCGGCTATCGCAGCCGTAATGATGAGGGGTCCGTATTCGGCGGCGGCAGCGCGGGAGGACCGCCGCTGCAGGTACTCATTATCGGTACCGTGGTGTTGGGTGTAGTTGCGCTACTCACGGTAATTATTTTCACCAATCTTGCGGGGGGAACGCAACAGACAGCTACAGGTTCACAGCAGCAACCGCAAGTGCTGCCCACTGCGGCGCCGGAACCAACGGCAGCTCCCGCACCAACGGAAGCCCCGGCTGTAGAACCTGCTGCCGGCGGCGGTGGCGGCTCGCTGGCGGCTGAGGGAACTCCTGCGGAGTCGGTGACGATCCTGCCTGAAGCAATGGCGTTGGCATTCGCCGATACAGCAGTCACACTGCCCGCCGATACGCTGGTGACGGTCACGCTTGACAATCAGAATCAGCTCGGCGTTCAGCACAACTGGGTGTTGGTTGACGGCGGCGCCGATGTGGCTGCGGCAGTAAACACCGCCGCCCAGGGCAACGCCGACGGCCTGTATGTGCCGCCGGCCGACACCGAGGGTGCTCTGGCCTATACGGCGATGATCAATGCCGGCGAACAGGGTTCGGTCACGTTCCAGACACCCGCATCCGGTACCTACCTCTTTATCTGCACCTTCCCCGGCCACTACCTCGCCGGGATGCAGGGCGAACTGACGGTCAACTAAACTGTAAGGGCGAAGCATGGCGCTATGCACCATGCTTCGCCCCTACGCATCCCCGTGGATGGTTGCCTTAATCGCCGGCTGTAGCCTGTATCCTGCTGGCTGTATCTTGCTCACGTACGGGCATGCGCCGCTGCGTGTAGTTGCGCACCTGGCTCTTGATAATGTCCCAGGTCATCTTCATCTGCGCGCCCCAGGGCGCCGGCGCCATCTGTTTGTGCATGTAGCTGTCGAAGGTAAGCCGCTGCACATCCGGGTTGCGACACATCTCGGTGAAGACTTCCATCTGGCGTTCGTTGCCATAGCCCCACCATTGTAGCCAGCGCAGAAATGTGTACATGGTGCCGTACTGCTTCCACCAGCGCTTTTCGTAGCTGCGCAGGTTCGCCGCCGCAGGTGCATCCAGGTGTTGCGCCAATGCCTCGGCCGCGAATTGGCCGCTCTTCATGGCCCAATAAATTCCCTCGCCCGAGGTGTGTACAACTAAGCCGGCTGCATCACCGATCAGCATGGCCCGGTCGAAGGCCATCTGGCGGCGCGGTTCCATCGGCAAGGCATGCGCTTCGCGTAGCAGCAAGCGCCCGCCGTCGAGGCTTGCGCCCAGGCGGCGCTTCAGATTCTCCAACAACGCACGGGCATGGCGGGTGTGGCCGGGGCCTACGCCGATCCCGACCGCAATATGATCGCGTTTCGGAAAGGCCCAGGAGTAAAGATCGGGGCTGACTTCGCGGCCCAGATACAGATCGGCGGTGTCTTCCCAGCGCGCCATCTGTGATTCGGTCAGGGCAATGCGCTCCTGGATTGCGACTGCCCGCGGCAATGGATCGAGGCCGAGGAACTTTGCAGTCGGCGAATACGCCCCATCGGCGCCGATCACGACATCGGCGCGAATAACGTGTTCGCTGCCGTCGATCATCGAGCGATAGCGTGCGCTAACGCCATCGTGCTCAACGGTCAGGCCGATCACCTGGCCGTGGATTAGATCGGCGCCGCGCTGCTGAGCGCGTTCGCGTAGATACCCGTCGAACACCTCACGCCGCACCATCGCCACATAATCGTGGCCGGTCGGCACACTGCCCACCACCGGCACATGGGTCTCCTGCCCGGATGGCGAGACGATCAGGCAGTTTTTAACTTTGCGGTCGATCAACGATTCGGGCAGATCGAACTCGTGAAAGGCAGCCGGCGGCACAGCGCCGCCACAGGGCTTGGCCTTCGTCAGCTCGCGCTCGATCAGAACCGTCTCAATCCCCTGCGCCCGCAGCGAAATCGCCGCCGTTGCGCCACCGACCGATGCGCCGATGATCAGCACACGTTGCGCCATATGAAATCTCCTTATCCGGCCAACCCGATCGCCGCCGCCATCATCCCCCAGACAAAGAGCATAATCGCCGTGGCGTTGAAGAATACCTCGTTATGTTCGGGATCGCGGATGAAACGCACGTTGGGAATGCTTTGCAACGCCAGAAGCAATGCGACCACGCCGGCGCTGATTGGATTGCCCCAATACAGCAACAGGCCGATCACGCCAATCTGCGCCACACCCATCGTGATTACCACCAGACGGGCGGCTGTTTGTTTGCCGTACTGCACCGGAATAGAGCGAATACCCATGCGTGTATCGCCGACAATGCTCTTGAAATCGTTCACCGTCATGATACCGTGGGCGCCGATCGAGTAGAGCAGCGCAATCGCGACACTTTCCGCAGTAAGCGGGGCGAAAGCGGCGTGGCCGGCCATCCAGGCCAACCCCTCATACGAGATCGCTACCAGAGCATTGCCGATCCAGCCGTTACGTTTGCCGCGGATCGGCCGGGCGCTGTACGAAATCGCACAGAACAACCCGATACCGACGAACAGCGCTACCTCGCGGCCAAGCCCCAACGCAATCGAACAGCCCATCCAGGTCAGGATCGCGGTGAGCATATACACATGTCGCAAGGTTACCTGACCGGAAGGGATCAAGCGTTGCGGCTCATTGATCGCATCGACATCACGATCGCAGTAGTCGTTCACCACCTGCGAGAGGCCGGTAAGAATCGGGCCGGCCATCAGCACGCCGATCAGTAACCGACCGAGCGGCTGAAGCTCCCAGCCTAAACCGCCTGAGGCAATCGCGCCACAAAGAAAAGCCCAACCTGGGGCAAACCAGGTAATCGGCTTCATCAATTGAATGGAGCGGTGCAGGGTGCCGCGCCAACCGCCCAACGGCACAGCCAACGACGCCGGTGAGACAGGCCGCAGCCCGTGACTGTCGTGCAGATCGCTCATGAGGAGTCCTTCAGACAAATAGTACGAGCAAGAAACGCATTTGATGGATGACACGCCGTTCGTACCGTGAGAACCGAGAACCAAGAACCACCGCAGAGACATGGGCGGTTCTTGGTTCCGATTGCTTAACTGCTCCGATGTGCCAGGCGCTCCATCGCTCTACTGACCGCCTCGCAATTGCGGCGGCAATACAACCACGCCGGCATCGCCCTCAGGGATCGCCGCCTGATTGATCGCAGCCGGCGGAATAGCAACATTGTCGGCGTTATTGTAGCTCTGGTGGCAGGTATAGCAGGCCGGCAGGTTGTAGTACTGCCCCTCGATCAATTGGTACGACCACTCGGTGGCCCCACCTTCGATCAGCGACGGAATCGTATCTTTCGGCAGCGCGCCATAATCCAGCCAGTTATCCTGCAACCAGGTCGTCAGCAACAACATCTGCTGCGCTTTCAGCTTGTTGTAGCCATAAAACGCATTCGAGATCGTACTGGCCGGATTCAATTCATACGCAGTAAAGTCGCGCGAGTTATGGCAGTAGGTACAACCAACGCCGAGCGACCAGGACTGATAATTCATCACATTCTGGTTGATTGTCACCTGCTCCTGGCTACGACCGCCTTCATAGGTGAGTGCCAGCGAACCGCGGCCGCTCTCCGAATCGGCTACATCGTAGGGCAGCCAGACCTGATAGTTATAGATGTAGTAGATGATCGCTTCTTTGAGCGGCACCAGGCCACGGATCTCCTCGGGCTTCTGGGCCGGATCGAGGATCGGTGCGCCGTTCTCATCAAGCGGATTGACCTGCAACGCAATCGGCGGAACACTCTTCACAAACTGCTCGCCGAAGGCCTCCAGATTAACCGGCTGATTGTTGTGACATGTGGCGCACTGCACGTAATTGCCGCGCCAGTTCGGCAGATCGACGATAAACTCGGCGTTCACGTCGTTCACCAGGCGCAGCATGTTGCGCGCTGCGATCTTCTGGGGGATTTCGTCGGAGGCGAAGTTGTTGACATTGTGGCAGTACTGACAACCGACACCCAGACCACCGGAGACATATTGCTGCATGTACGTCCAGATCTGGGCCGACGACATGCCTACCAGCACCTGCACATTCACCGTATTCGGGAATTCTTCCACCCAACTTTGTCCGGCCTGAACACCCGTAGTCCAGGCTTCCAGGCCAAGCCACGGCTCGCGCCCATCAGTCGGCGTGTTCGGTCCCAGATCGGTGATCGCCTGAATCCCATCGCTAGGACTCCAGGGGATGCTTGCCGCCGCCGCCGACGCTCGCAGTTCGCCGCCAAGCGACAGTTCATAGACCCACCAGAAGGTCGCGGTGGTAACCACCGCTACTACGATTCCCACGGCCACCGAGACAAAGATCGCCATCTGTCGATCACTTGGCCGGGTTGACGATTGCATAAGAGGCTCCTGAATCCAGGTCAGCAGCCCGGCGGCGCCGTAGGGCACGGGGCCGGCTCCGACACCAACAAGGCGAAGAAACATTCACAACGCTGCGCATCGGCGGAGGCCAATGCCGGCGTTCAAGACGTACGGAGAGGTGGAAACGACGCGCTGATCATGCTGTTTTTTTGTAGCCTCAGTATACACCTGATGGTACTTCAGGTCAATTTTTTTCCTATGTGCAAAAAAGGTGCAAGATCAGGCGATACCATTGCATGCCACCAGGCGCCGAACACCACCGTCGGGGCACACGATGTTGTCGTATGCACATAGACAAGAACCGCCAGCAGGCATGCCTGCTGGCGGTCATCTTCTCTCTGCTGAGCGGCTTTGCCCCGCGAAACAGGATCGGTTACAAGCCGAGGAGCGCACTCAGGTAGAGCATACCGTTGACCACCGCACCGTCGGGGGTCAGATTGTCGAGCCAATTGTAACGAACCGAGCTGAGCACAATAAAGTGAATCAACAGGGCCACTACAAAGCCCAGGATCGTGAAAATCACGATATTCGTACGCACCGGACTGCGTGGAGGCATACTACTTCCTATCTTACCTGGGTGGCTGCGCTTTCAGACAGCGCAGCCTCAGGCTTTACTAAAAACCGACATTGAGCCACGGGCGCCAGAGCCAGACTGCCGTGTGAGCGATAATCGCGATCACGCCGAATGCCCAGAATGACTTGACCACGATGTCATGCACCAGCCAGTCCTGGTTGTTAAACAGCGAACGCCAGCGAGGTGGAACCAGATCGTCTTCGTCGCGCATGGGCGAACCTCCAGCTACTACAGCGAGTCCTACACAATCCGCCAGGATACGAACAACGCGCCTGGCGACCGAAAGGCGGCACCGTCGCCTGCGCGGCGATGTCACATAGAAGTATGTCGTGCAAATTGCTTATGTTGTATCAGATTATATAGAAAGCAACAAAATTTGTCAATGTTTTGCTTTTAAGCACAAAATTCAGCCGACCGGGCCGATGACGGAGTCCCTCTCCGACCTGCGACGGACTGTCGCACCCGGCTTCGGTGCTATACTGGCCGGGCGCCGTACCGGCGCATTTCCGCGTTAAAGAAGCCAACAAGCTAGAGGATCCAAGGTACAGGGCACCGTGCCGAGCACGCCGATGCGGCCTGGAGCAGTTGGCCTATCAGGTTGCCCCGTCGGTACCGATCGTGATAACAGCCCACTTGAGACGTTGAGCAATGCCGGTTGTCTTTCCACAGGCCGCGCGGCGGTGCGTTCAGGCATCTGGCATTTGCCGTTGGTGCAGTTTGAGCGAAGATACAGCTCTGCCGTATCGGACGCACTGAAGCAATTCTGAATTCTGCATTTGCACCAGGAGCACCGTATGTCGAGTTTGCGCCACCTCTGGCCCTACCTTTTCCGCTACAAAGGGATGTTGATTGTCGGGATGCTTTGCGCGCTGATCGGCGCCTCGGTTGCGGCGCTCGGCCCGTATCTGTTGCGCCTGGCCGTCGATGATATCAGCGCCGGGCAGATCATGGCCGAAAGCCTGTTGCGCTACGGAGGGCTGTTGATCCTGGTCACCTTGATCGACGGCGGTTTTAAGTTCGCGCAGCGCATGTTGTTGGCCGGCGCTTCCTATCGCGTCGAGTACGACTTGCGCCAATCACTCTTTGAGCGCTATCTGAGCCTGGATCAGGCCTTCTTCGGCGCGAGCCACACCGGCGATCTGATGGCTCGGGCGACGAATGATCTCAGTACGGTGCGCCAGTTTCTTGGCCCCGGCTTGAACGGCAGCGCCACCGCTATTCTTACCTTCCTGGCTTCGGCGGCGCTCATGCTGACGATCGATGTCGGCCTGGCACTGGTGGTGCTGCTGCTGATGCCGCTCTGCACCGTGGTGTTTGTGCTCGTCGGCGGGCGCATGCGCCAGATCTTCAGCGGTGTACAGGATCAGTTCGGCGCGATCTCGACCCGCGCCCAGGAGAATTTTTCCGGCATTCGTACGATCAAGGCCTATGCCCAGGAAGAGGCCGAGATCGCCGTGTTTGCGCAAGATAACGAGGATTATCGGCGCATGAACTTGCGCTATGTGCTGCTGAGCGGCCTACTCTGGCCGAGTATGACCTTGATCCTGGGTATTGTTTCGGCATTGGTATTGCTGATCGGCGGGCGCCTGGTGGCTGCGGCCCAAATGACGGTCGGCGAATTGGTGCAGTTCTTCGGTTACCTGGGCTTGCTCGCATTCCCGATGATCATGATCGGCTGGATGGTGAGCTTGTATCAGCAGGCATCGGCTTCGATGGGCCGGATCAACGAGATCCTGCGCCGTGAGCCGCAGATCGCGCAACCCGCACGACCACAACCGCTGCCGCAAGCCCAGGGCAACGTCGAGTTCCGAAAGGTCGGTATTCGCTACGCCGATGATCGCCATCTGGGCGAGCATGCCGACGCAGTATTGAATCAGCGGGCGCAGCTTGAGGACGGCTGGCTGTTGCACGATATCTCATTCACGATTCCAGCCGGCAGTTCGCTGGCGATCGTCGGTGCGACCGGCAGCGGCAAAAGCACGCTGGTGAATCTGTTGGCGCGGGTGCGCGATCCCGATGCCGGCCAGGTGTTGATCGACGGGATCGATGTGGGCAAACTGGATCTGACCGATCTGCGCCGCAGCGTCGGCTATGTGCCGCAGGAGACTTTTTGTTCAGTGTGCCGCTGCGCGAGAATGTCGCCTTCGGCGCCGGGACGGCCGAACTCGACGCCGAACAGCTTCAACACGCCATCCAGGTATCGCGGCTGAGCAACGACTTGCAGCAATTTCCCGGCGGCATCGACACCATGGTCGGCGAACGTGGCGTGACGCTTTCGGGCGGCCAGAAGCAGCGGGTGGCGATCGCGCGGGCGGTGCTGCGCGATCCGGCGGTGCTGGTGTTGGACGATGCACTCAGTAGCGTGGACACCCATACGGCGGCGCAGATCCTGGCCGGGCTGCGCGAGGTGATGCGCGGCCGCACCAGCATTATTATTGCGCAACGTGTGGCGACGGTGAAAGATGTTGACCAGATCCTGGTGCTTCAGGACGGCACAATTGTCGAGCGCGGCACCCATCAGGAGTTGGTGAAAACGGGTGGACGCTACGCCGCGATGTATCGGCGTGAACTGCTGGAAGCGGAATTGTCTGAATAAGTGCGATCCCGGTTTGACGACGTAGTTGTCAAAACGGAACTGCATAACCTCTTAGGAGCAGCGTATGGCTGGAGCGCAGTTCGACGACGATGAGATTTTGGGCAAAGCTTACGACGGGCGGTTGGTGCGCCGGTTGTCGGTGTTTGTTGCGCCCCACTGGCGACAGTTGGGGCTGGCAATCGCACTGCTGGTAGGCGCGGCGCTAACTGAACTTGCGCCGCCGTTTCTGGTGCAGCAGGCGATCGACGGCCCGATCAGCGACGGTAATCTTGGCGCGATCTGGCCGTATTTCGCGATCTATGTGGCGTTTCTGGCCGCTAACTTCGCGCTGCGCTATAGCCACAACTATATTATCAATAGTGTCGGTCAACAGGTGATGCAGGATATGCGCATTACGATTTTTCGCCATATCCAGCGCATGAGCCTGAGTTTCTTCGACCGCAACCCGGTGGGGCGCTTGCTGACCCGCATCACCAACGATATCGATTCGCTGAATGAGTTTTTAACCCAGGGGCTCGTGCTGATCCTGGCCGATCTGGTAACGCTGGTCGGGATCATCATTGTGATGTTTGTGCTGAACTGGCGGCTGGCCCTGATTTCGCTGGCTACCTTGCCGGTGCTGGTGCTGATTGTGGCGATCTATCAGCGGGCGATGCGAACGACGTACCGGCTGGTGCGCCAGCGGCTGGCCATGATCAACGCCTATCTGAATGAGCAACTGGGCGGTGTTCTGGTAACCCAGTTATTCGGCCGCGAGCCAACCAGTAAGCGGCGCTTTTCGGATTTCAGCGACAGCTACTTGCAGGCCAACATGCACTCGGTGTTGATTTTCTCGCTCTTCCTGCCTTCGGTACAACTGATGGCGGCGATTGCAACTGCGGCGCTGCTGTATGGCGGCGGCCAGGGGGTGTTGGCCGGCTGGGCCTCGCTCGGTATGCTGGTGGCCTTTGTGCAGTACACCGAACGGGCATTCCAGCCGATCCGCTCACTCGCCGAGCGTTATACGATTTTGCAGGCGGCGATGGCATCGGCCGAGCGAATCTTCGGCGTGCTCGACACCAAAGAAGAAGTACGCGATCCGGAACAGCCACGTACACTGCCCGAACAGGTGCGCGGCGCGATCACGCTGGAGCAGGTCTGGTTCAGTTATGATCCGGCGGCGCGGGAGTTGCAGAATCTGGAACTGCAGAACCAAGAACCGAGAACCGAGAACCGAGAACCGAGCAACGGTGGCGGTATTGCGAAGCCTTTTGTGGATCAGCCCTCGGCGGTCGAGTGGGTGTTGAAGGGGATCTCATTGGAGATTCCCGCCGGCCAATCAGTGGCGATCGTGGGGGCAACCGGCGCAGGGAAGTCGTCGCTGGTAGGATTGCTGGCGCGCTTCTACGATGTGCAACGCGGCCGGATCACCCTTGACGGAGTTGATGTGCGCGAACTCAGCCAGCATGAACTACGCCGGCATATTGCGGCCGTACCGCAAGATCCGGTCTGCTTCTCAGGCACGATCGCGAGCAACATCAGGTTGCACAATGAATCGATCAGCGATGAGCGGGTGCGCTGGGCGGCCGAGATGGTGAATGCGGCGGCGTTTATCGAGCGGTTGCCGGGCGGCTACGCATACGAAGTGCGCGAGCGCGGGGCGAATCTCTCGATCGGGCAGCGGCAGTTGCTGGCCTTCGCCCGCGCGTTGGCCTTCAACCCGGAAGTGCTGCTGATGCTCGATGAGGCCACCAGCAGCGTCGATACCGCTACCGAAGCGCTGATCCAGGATGCGCTCACGAAGTTGCTGAAGGGTCGTACCAGTATCATCATCGCGCACCGCCTGAGCACTATTCGGCATGTCGATCGAATCGTGGTGATGCACCACGGTCGGATCGTGGAAGACGGCAGTCACGAGGAATTGCTGGCCCGCCGCGGCTACTATTACCGGCTCTACAGCCTGCAATTCGCCGAGCAAGGTGTGGAACTGTAAGAAATACAGGGTACAGCCGGGCAAGTTCTTGTACCGGTCGGCCTCCGTCCGTCGCGGGTTTGTAACGGCCTTGAGGCCGTCACCGTGCGATGTGCGCCGGAGACGCACGTACGCTTGAGCGTCCTAGCGGCTGTACCCTGTATTCCGGCCCTGTTCGCATGGTTTGGTTTTCGGTTCACAAACGAGATGCGGCCGGTCATTCAGGCCGTACCCGCAGCCCGGCCATCACGCCGCGCAGCGCATCAAAGCTCATGCGGTTGATGGCAAGCGGGAGCAGATGGGCGGCCAGCAGCAGCAGGCGCGGAGCAGGGGCCATGGCGGGCATCGCCAGGGCCACGGGCGCACTCAGCAACAGTATCAGGTGCGCCATGCCGAGATCAGGGGCGGCGGCGCCGTTGCGGGCCGCCTTCCCGATCACCGCCAATCCGGCGCTAAGGGCGGCTAATCCAATTGCGGCGCTTGTCTGTGCGGGCGGACGATACTCGCCGGCGTTCACAACCACAGCCCGCGCAGCCACAATCATCAGCGCCAGATGCAAAAGTGCGGCGTAGCCGGTTAAGCGGCGGCTGATCCGCAACCCACCTGCCGAGTCGATACGGGCACCAAGCCAGATCGCAGTGGTACGTGCGCCGCCGGAAGCATCGTTGGCCAGATCACGCAGGGCGCCATGGACACCATTCACTTGCAGAATCAGCAAGAACTCGTAGAGCGCCAGATAGTGAACGAGGCGCGTCGGCGCACCTGCGGCTAGCGCACCATAGCCGATCAACGCCGCCCAACCAAGGCCCTGCAGGCCGTCGGTGAGCGGTGGGAGCGGGCAGCATTTGCCCCAACGGTTATACGCCGCCAGAAGCGCAAAAGCCAATCCAAGCATGCGCCGCCGCCCATGCCGGCTCCCTCCCACCGCCAGTGCATCAAGGCCAAAGGCCGCCGGCACACATACCAGGGCAAACCGTAATGCCGTTGCCGGTGCAAGCGCACCACGCACCAGCGGGTACTGGGCGCGCAACGGCTGCCCGCGATCCAACTCCAGATCGCAGACATCGTTGTGGACGTAGGCAAAGCTGTGAAAACACGCGGCAACTCCAAGCAAACCCAATGCACGCCGGCTGCTGATCGGGATGCGACTACTCGCCGCACCCAGGAGCGGCAAGCTCAGGGTTGCGCCGATCGCCGAGATCCGCAGAAAATGCCACCCATCAGCGACCAATGACGCAACGGGAATGGGGCGAGTTGGTTTTGCAGGATGCATAGCAATGGGTTGAAGTTGTGGTGATCTACGTTGTCCACTCGCTCAGGCGAAAACCGGCGTCGCGCAGCATGCGTACCACCGTGGCGGTATAGGTGCCGATGAACTCGTGCGGCGCACGCGCTTCTACCAGCATGGTCATCGCGGCCATGGCCATCTGGCGGCGCATTTTCGGGTAGTACAGACACGAATGCACCACCTGATTGTACAGGCCCAGCCAGTAGATGAAGCGGCGCACCAGTTCGGTATCCACGGCGGCGGCCACCTGGCGTTGCAAGGCCGCACTAAGGTTATGGCGGGCCATAAACACATCGACCGCATCGAAGTGTAAGGTACGGATCGTCGCCAGGGTTGTCGGCAACGCGACGGGCAAGTTGTCGCCACAAGCGGTAACAACATCGCCAAGCAGTCTGAGCGTCGGCTCGGGATAATAGAAGCCGACCGCTGCGAGTCCGGCTACAACCCGCTCCAATTGGCGCCGATCGTCACGCCACAACGCATCCTGAAGCAGCAATTCAATTACCGGCATGGTCTGGCCGATCTTGCCGTAGGCCAGGCCCAGCGGCAACAACAGCACATCGAACTGCTGGATCAGCGACGGGGTCTCGCCATAAACCAGAGCCGGATGTTCGACAAACATCCGCTCGGTGAACGACTCGATCAGCGGCGCCCAGGCCGGCGGGGTTTGCGGCAACAACACACTGAAACTCAACACAATCCAGAGCCGACCTTCGGCGGGCAATGTCTCAAACAGACTGCGCAGCAGCGGCTCGGTGGCGCCAAGATCGGCGGCTGCGTGGATCGCCAACTGGGCTGCGCCGACCAGCCCGAACAATGCGTGGGGCGCGGTGAGCAAACGCCGCAACTCGGCCTCGTAGAATGCGAGCGGCGTGGCCGGATCGAACAACGGCGCGGCCTGCACCAGCGGGGCGCGTTCGGCCAACGACAGGGCGAAGAAGGGATCCACCGGCGCGATCTCGGCCAGCATCATGGTATCGAGGATGGGCTGCGAAAAGGCGCTCGCCACGGCGCGGAACACCAACTCTTCGATCGTCTTGCCGAAGACGCCGGTGTTGATGATGTCGAGATGCAGCCGTTGGCGCGCCAACTCGTAGTAGATCGCAACCGTAAAATCACGCACGTCGGCGCGTTCGCAGTGATTGATGTAGATCGTCACCGAGATCTCGAAGAAAAACTCCAGGATCGCGCGTAAATCGCGCAACGCCGCCGGGCCGATCCGCGCCACCAATTCGCGCAACAGGTCGTAGGTAAACTCGGCATCCTGGCGCCAGATCAGGTAGAGCATATCGCGCACAACGCGCCGCAAGCCATCGCCGCCGCGGGTGGCCGCCCAGAGAAAGATCTCGCGGGCGCGCGGCCCGATATAATAGGCCGCCTTGAGCCCACTGCGCCGCGCCTCCTCGGAATCGCGCAAACAGAGCGCCTTGATCAACTCGCCGGCGGCGACCGGCTCGTCGGCGTGTAACTCAACCAGACTCTGCACCACCAGTTCGCGCAGTTCAATATCGGCGGAAGCGGCCAGGGTCGCGAAGCTCGCGCTATCTTTCCCGATCAACAACGCCGTGCGCGCAATATCCCAGGCCTGCGGAAAGCTGCGCACCCGCTCCATCAAGGTTGTGGCGGCAGTGGCAAGGTTGTTGCCGGCGGCACGTAACAGGTGACGCGCCAGGATGTAGGCGCCCAATTCGCCGTAGGCAAAGCCAACCAACTCGCCGGTGTAGAGATCGCCGGCCTGCTCGCTCAAGATCCCCGCGTCGAGCAAGCGCACATACGCCGAGTCGGGATCATCGCTGAGCAGATCGGCGCGCAGGCGCTCGTGGTAGGCCAGATCGGCCAACGGCGCACGCATCTGGCCGCGCCGCAGCAACTCGCCGGCCAATTCATCAAGAAACAGTTGTTCGCGGCGTTGGCGCACCCGTTCATCGTAGAAGCGCCGAAAGATCCCCAGACTCAGCCCACGGGCGGCGACCGTCACCGGCCCGTCGCGGTAACTTTCGGCCAAAATACGCAACAACAAAGGGCGCCGCAGCCGCTCGCGCAACGACAGCGGCAATTGCTCCAGCGGGGTCTGGATCTGAAAAAATGGCGATGCCGGGTATAGGCGGCGTGCAACTCGATCGCCTCGAACACGTTGAGGCGCAGCAGTGGCTCGCCGTCGGCCGTGTGATGATAGGCGCTCCAGAAGAGCCGGGCGGCGCCCGAGCGCTCGAACTGGCCCCAGGTGGCGCTGTTGGAACTGAGCACAATCCGCAGATACCGGCCGGCGAGCCGGCCAACCAGTGCATCGATCTGTTTGAGCAGCGCCTCGGCGCCCGCGCTGGCTCCGCTGCGATACTCATTCACGGCATCGAAGATAATCAGCATGTGCTGACGGGCACCGGCGGCAAGTTGCGCAATCTGGCCAAGGTCGTGCCATAACAGATCGGGTGATTCGCGGCCGAGATCACGGGCGATCTCACGATCGATCTCGGGGCCGAGCGAGCCGCCGCAGCGATAGAACAGCACCGCATCGCCGCCGTCACGACAGGCGGCAGCCCAGTTCGCCAGCAAGTTCGTCTTGCCGACGCCCGAGTCGCCGACCAACAACAACGCCCCGCTCTCGCCCTCGAGAAAGCGCTCCAACTCAGATTCGGCAAGGGCACGGTGGACATAGATCTCGGGGATAAACGGGCCGGGGCGGCGGGCGCTGCCGGCCAATTCGCGCAGCACCTGGTCGAACTGCATCCCGGCGGCATGGCGCACTTGCTCCCAACCCACACTGATCGGCCGCTCAGGCGGCGCGACCGCCGGCGCCTCCTTGGGCGGCGTAGCGGCAGGGTTGGCAAGGGTGGCGGCGCTGAAGAGGGCCGCTTGCTGCAACAAGCGCCGAAACGCCACGGCATCGACGGGGCGCTGTTCGCGGGGCAGAGCCAGCGCCGTGAGCAACACCTCGGAAAGCGCCGGCGCGACATTGGGGTTCAGTTCGTAGAGCGGGCGGAGCGGATCGGGCCGCCCGGCCAACACCGCATCGGCCCGCACCGGCGCATTGGGCGGCGCGCGGTCGGCCAGAAGATGGTACAACGTCGCCGCAAGGGCGTACAGATCGGAGCGCGGTTCGGTACCGCGGCCTTCGATCTGTTCCAGGGGCGCATACTGGAGCGTATAGCCGAAGAAACTGGTCGCATCACTGGCCTGGGCGCCTTTGGCAAGGCCGAAATCAAGCAACACCACCTGGCCTTCGGCGGTCACTTTCAGGTTTTGCGGCTTGATATCGCGGTGCAACACCGGCGGCTGACGGCGATGCAGATAATCGAGCGCGGCGAGCAACTGATCGGCCCACTCAAGTACATCGGCAACGGGAAATGGGCCGCCGTGCCGGCCGAGCAGCGCACTCAGATCGGCGCCGCTGAAAAACTCCATCACCAGGAAATAGCCCTGGGCGTCGCCGAAATAATCGATCACCTTTGGCAGAGCCGGATGGCGCAACGAGGCCAGAATGCGGGCCTCGTGAGCAAAGGCGTCGATATTTTCGGCCCCGCCGCCGAGCATCTGTTTGAGCGCAACCGTATTACGCAGGCGCTGATCGATCGCCTCGTACACGGCTCCCATACCACCACGACCGATCAGTCGCACAATCTGATAGCGCTGATGCACCAGCGCGCCGGCCTCAAGCATTGCGCACCCCGTGGGCGTGTGGGCGCCATTCGGAAAGCGAAACCATTGCGCTTATTGTAGCACGGCGATGACGGCGCTACGCCCCGCCATCGCCGTTATGATCACTTCGGCCTGCGCCGGAGCACGATGTGGGGTGCTTGTTCCGCCGGCATTGCTGCCAAAACGAGCGCAATCCCCTGTAGAATAAGAAGGAGATCTTTGCCGCGCAATGGGGGGAATCGCCAGCATGCTCGACGACATCGTTTTCGCCCAGTTGGTTAGCCTGGCCGACGACATCGTGCCGCAGGAGTTTGTCCTCAGTGGCGCCGTCCATACGCTGGGCCGCGCACCCAGTTGCGATATTCACATCCCGCGCGGCACCATCTCGCGCTTGCATGCCCGGATTGTCCGCGATGGCCCACGCTATGTATTACAGGACGCCGGCAGTGCCAACGGCACCTTTGTGAACGGCGCCTTGATCAGCGACCGGCACACGCTCGCCAACCGCGATACGATCGGCCTTGGCAGCGCCGGTGATCTGCTGCGCTTTATTGATCCCGATCCAACCGTGATTCCGGGCGGCCGGCTGCGGTTCGACGAACGGACGCAGGTGTTTTACCTGAGCGACGAAGCATTGAGTTTGCCGCCGACTCAACACCGCTTGCTGGTACATCTCTACCGGCGGATCGGCGAGTTGTGTCCGCGCGAGGAATGCGCCGAGGCGATCTGGGGCCGTGATTACGATCCGGGCATGGATGCCGATGCGCTCGACAAGATTGTGAGCGGATTGCGCGGCGCAATCCGCCGGGTCGATCCGGCCGCCGAGCTGATTCAGACCCGCCGCGGTATGGGATTTGTGCTGCTGCCGACAACCTAACGTCTAGGCAAAATTGCCAAATCAGCGCTCAGGCTTCGGAATTATCGACCCGCCGGGCATAATGGATAAGATCGGCCTGGCTGAGGAGATTCAGCTTGCGCATCATGCTCTGGCAGAGTGTTTCGGCGGTACGCCCGCCGATGCCAAGTTGCGCCGCAACCGTCGCACAATTAAGCCCGCGACCGAGCAACCGCAGCACCTCACGTTCACGCGGCGTCAGGGCCGTAAGGCCGGCGACGATTCCCGGCGCACCATGGTGAGCGCGTAACGTCTGTTCGTTCCAGGGCGGGCAGAGGTACACATCTCCGGCGGCAACGATCCGAATCGCGGTTAAGAGCGGGGTGATGCCGGTGCCTTTCGGCACAAAGCCGGCCGCGCCGTTACGCATTGTCTGGAACAGGTATGGTGTGGCGTCGTGGTCGGCTACGGCGACAATTCGGGTTTTCGGGAGTGAGCGGTGGACATCGGCGATCAGGGCAAGTGCATCATAATCTTCGATCGCCATATCGAGCACCAGAACATCGGGGCATAATTGGTGCACCAGCCGAACCACCGAACGCCCGTCGGGCGCTTCGGCAATAATACGAATATCGGGTTCATTATCAATGGCGGCCTGAAGAGCACGCCGAACGAGGGGATGCGCTGCCGCCAACAGCACGGAGATCAAACCGAACTCAGGCATAGTCTTACTCGCTTGGCGGAAGATGTGATGTATGCTGTACCCATTATATCGATGTGTCAACTACCCTGGGGGTGGCGGAGCACATGAATATTTTCTACTCCGACACGTTTGTCCTGCCGCTCCCGCCCGGTCATCGCTTTCCAATGGCGAAATATGCGCTGTTGCGCGAGCGGGTTGCGGCGGCAAAACTGGTCGATCCGAACCGATTAAGCATCCCCGCCGCCGCCGATGACGCGACCCTGGCGCTGGCCCACAGCCGTGATTATGTCGAGCGAGTAGCCACCGGCGCCCTGACCACCCAGGAAATTCGCCGGATCGGCTTCCCCTGGTCGCCTCAGATGGTCGAGCGTTCACGACGCTCGGCAGGTGCGACGATCGCGGCCTGCACAGCGGCGCTGGAGGCAGGTGTGGGCGTGAACCTGGCCGGCGGCACGCACCATGCGTTCCACGACGCAGGCGCGGGCTATTGTGTATTTAACGATAGTGCCGTGGCGGCGCGCGCACTTCAGGCGATGGGGCGGATCAAACGCGCCGTGATTATCGACGCCGACGTACATCAGGGCGACGGCAGCGCAGCCATCCTGCAAGCCGACGATACGATCTTCACATTCTCGATCCATGGTGCGCGCAATTTCCCCTTTCGCAAGCAACAGAGCGATCTGGATATCGAACTGCTCGACGAAACCCCCGACGACCCCTATCTTGATGCGCTGGAGAGCGGCCTACGCGAGGCGCTGGAACAATCGCGACCCGATCTTGCACTTTATCTGGCCGGCGCCGACCCCTACTACGACGATCGGCTCGGGCGGCTCGCCGTAACCAAAGGCGGCCTCGCCGAACGCGACCGGCTGGTGTTCAGCTATTGTCGGCGGGCCGGCTTGCCGATCGCGATCAGCATGGCCGGCGGTTACGCCCGCACCATCAGCGACACCGTCGATATTCACTTCCAAACCGTCGCCCTTGCCGCCGATCTGTAGAACCGTTTGCTGTTGTCGGTTTTCGACCCGGCCGCAAACCAACAACACCAAGAAAAAAGCAAATCCTGCTATACTTTCAGCATCTATGGGAGACACGACCGATCGCAATCCGCGTCGCACAAGAGGCGCGATGCAACACCTCTCCTTTCTACGGCCGCAGCATGCTGCGTCTTAGACCCAAATAAAGTATCACTATGGATCGCGACAACACGCTGATCTTCGCCGGCAGTACCAGCCGCCAACTCACCGCACGCATCTGCGACCAACTTGATCTCACGCCGGGACAAAACGAGACAGTGATCTTCTCCGAGGGCAATACATTCGTGCGGGTGTTGGAGAATGTGCGTGGCCGGGAAGTATTCATCGTTCAGAGCACCGTATTCCCGACCAACGACAGTTTTATGGAGTTGCTGTTCTGGATCGATGCACTCAAGCGGGCCAGCGCCACATCGGTTACGGCAGTGATCCCCTTCTTCAGTTATGCCAAAGGCGACAAGAAAGACGAACCGCGGGTGAGTATCCGCGCGCGCGTGTGCGCCGATTGCATCGAAGCAGCCGGCGCCGACCGGGTGGTGACGATGGATCTGCATGCGCCGCAGATCCAGGGCTTCTTTCGCATCCCGGTCGATAATCTGTATGCACAGCCGGTGCTGGTACAGCGCGTGAAACAGTTGGGCCTGGAGCACCTGGTGGTGGTCTCACCCGACGCCGGGTTTGTAAAAGCGGCCCGCCGTTATGCCCACGCCCTGGAAGCCTCACTTGCCTTCGCGAACAAGGAGCGCACCGGCCACAACGAACAGGCGGCCGTCCATGAGATTATCGGCGATGTAGCCGGGCGCCCGGCCCTGATCGTGGACGATTTTACGATCTCGGGCGGCACCCTGGCCGAAGTCGCCCACCACCTGGTTGCCTATGGCGCCGGACCGATCTACGCCCTGGTGAGCCACGGAATTCTCACCGGCGGGGCGATCGAACGGATCAGCGCCAGCCCGATTCAGACCCTGTTCATCACCGACACGATCGAGAAACGACCAGTGCCGTTGAACAACCGGATCGAGGTTGTATCGGTGGCGCCGTTATTCGCCGAGGCGATCCGGCGCATTCGCACCCGCGCCAGCGTGAGTGAGATGTTTCAAGAGTAGGAGATGAGGAGCGATCAATGAATACCCAGATCCGAATCGGCGTTATGACCAGCGGCGGCGACGCCCAGGGCATGAACGCCGCCGTGCGGGCTGTGGTGCGTACCGGCATCAGCCGAGGCTGCGCAGTCTACGCGGTTTATGAGGGTTACGAGGGGATGATTCGCGGCGGTGATCTGATCCGCCCGATGGATTGGAGCTCGGTCGGCGGGATCATTCAACTCGGCGGAACGGTGATCGGAACTGCGCGCAGTGCTGCGTTTCGCACCCGCGAGGGCCGCCGCGAGGCGGCGCGCAATCTGCTCGCCCACGGGATCGACCGGCTGGTGGTGATCGGCGGCGACGGCAGCCTGACCGGGGCCGATCTGTTCCGGCGCGAATGGCCGGAGTTGCTGCAAGAACTGGTTACCGCCGGTGAGATCAGCACCGAATTGGCCGCAGCCCATCCTTTTCTCGGCATTGTCGGGATGGTCGGCTCGATCGACAACGATTTCTCCGGCACCGATATGACGATCGGCGCAGACACAGCCCTGCACCGCATTACCGAGGCCATGGACGCGATCACCTCAACCGCCGCCAGCCATCAGCGGACCTTCGTGATCGAGGTGATGGGCCGACGCTGCGGCTACCTGGCGTTGATGGGTGCGATCTCCGGCGGCGCCGACTTTGTATTTATTCCCGAACGCCCGCCCGAGATAGAGGATTGGGAAAGTCATATGTGCCAGGTGTTGCGTACCGGCCGCGAACATGGCCGGCGCGACAGTATTGTGCTGGTGGCCGAGGGCGCCCGCGATCGTAATGGAAAGCCGATCACCGTCGATTATGTGCGCCAGGTGTTGCAGGAGCGCCTCGGCGAAGACACCCGTGTGACGATCCTGGGCCATGTGCAGCGCGGCGGCGCGCCAAGCGCCTTTGATCGCTGGATGAGCACACTGCTCGGTTATACGGCGGTGGAAGAGTTGTTGTCGGCCTCGCCGGAACGCGAGCCGCAGTTGATCGGCATGCGCGAGAACCGCATCACTTCGGTGCCGCTGATGGCCTGTGTCGAAGAGACAAAAGCAGTCGCCAAAGCGATCGCCGAACAGGATTACGAGCGGGCGATGGCGTTGCGCGGCGGTAGCTTCAGCGAGGCATTCCACACCCTGCGCACCCTGGTGCAGTCGCAACCGCGGCTCGATCGTAACATCGGCACACCACTCCGGATCGCCGTGTTACACGCCGGCGGCCCGGCACCGGGCATGAACACCGCTGTGCGCGCAGCAGTGCGGGTCGGAATCGACCATGGCCACACAATGCTCGGCATTCACAACGGCTTTCAGGGCTTGATCAGCGGCGACATCGTCGAGATGGATTGGATGAGCGTCAGCGGCTGGGGCACAACCGGCGGCGCGGAACTCGGCACCAACCGCAAGATCCCGGTTGGGCCGGAGTTGTACGTGGTAGCACGCAACATCGAACGCTTCAACATCCAGGCAATTCTGGTGATCGGCGGTTGGGCCGGCTATCAGGCCGCCTACAAACTCTACAGCTCGCGCGAATCCTACCCCGCCTTCAACATCCCGATCATCTGCATGCCGGCCAGCATCGACAATAACTTGCCCGGCTCGGAATTAAGCATCGGCGCAGATACGGCGCTCAACAATATTGTCGAGGCGGTCGATCGGATCAAGCAGAGCGCCGTGGCCTCGCGGCGCTGCTTCGTAGTTGAGGTGATGGGTCGCGAGTGCGGCTATCTGGCGTTGATGGGCGGATTGGCCAGCGGCGCCGAACGGGTGTATTTGCCCGAAGAGGGCGTGAACCTGAGCGATCTGCAACGCGATGTCGAGGATATGCGTTACTGGTTCCAGCGCGGCAAACGCCTGAGCCTGATGATCCGCAACGAGAACGCCAATTCGATCTACACCACCGGCTTTATGTGTGCGCTGTTCGAAGAAGAGGGCAACGACCTGTTCGAGGTGCGCCAGGCGATCCTCGGCCATCTGCAACAGGGCGGTCATCCCTCGCCTTTCGACCGCATCCACGCCACCCGCTTAGCGGTGAAGTGCATCGAGCAGATCGCGCACATGACGCAGAACAAAGAGAACTTAGGCGCCTTCATCGGCTATCGCGGCGGCAAAGTCCAGATCTTCAGCCTCGACGAGATGCCGCCGATGATGGAGCGCGACCATCAGCGCCCGCGCGAACAGTGGTGGATGAGCCTGCGCAGTGTGGCCCGCGCCCTCGCTCGTCAAGCTCCGCAGGATGCGTAAGGGCGGAGCATGCTCCGCTCCAACGCTCGCGCAGTGAACATGCATCTCCGAAAAATCGCCAAATCTTCACCCTGAAGCAGTTGCGACGACATACCATGAGAAGCATTACCATGCAGACGATTGGGGGTTCACAATGGGTGAAGAACTGAGCACACACGTCCGCCTTGAAGCAGGCATGCATTTCGTGGCCGTGGCGAACTCGAATCAGCCGGTGCAACTCGACAGCCCGACCAGCGGCGAAATGGCCGGCGCGGCGCCGATGGAATTAGTGCTGATGGCCCTGGCCGGCTGCTCCGGCATGGATGTGATCGGCATTTGCGCAAAGCAGCCAGCAGGTGCATGGCTTCGAAGTCAAGGCCCATGGCGTACGCAGCGACGAGTATCCGAAGGTTTATACGGCGATTCAACTGGAATTTATCTGCACCGGTGTGGACATCGATCCGGCCGCAGTCGAACGGGCGATCGAACTCGCCCGCGACCGCTACTGCCCGGTCTGGGCGATGTTGCGCGCAACGGTTGATATTAGTTACAGCTACACGATCAACTCCCCAGCCTGATAGGCCGGGAATAGCGTTTTTCGCCTGTGGCAGCATAAAACCAACGCTTTCGGTTCGTTCCACCGGCGTAGTCGGAGAAACGAACCGAAAAAGAATTTCTTCCACCCTACCGAAGGTAGCTCGACCCGTTACACGAACGGCCCGCGAGGATGACTGTGTAACTCCGGTTATTGATATTGGCGTTCCAACGTGCTAAAGTAGATGCCCATCATCGCAATCAACCCGGCCACCTTGATCGCTGATTGAGAAGGGGGCATTTTGATGAGACGCTCTACGCGCCGTTTGTCGCTTCCGCTCGTTTTCCTGGTTAGCCTCGGCTTATTCGCAGTTGTTGTGAGTATTCCCCAGATAGCGTTTGCTGCCTTTCGCGGCGCCGGTCCCGGAGGATGCGGTGTCTTCGCCGACGCGGTCGCACGCGCTGCGGCCGGTGATGTGCTGACGCCAATGCGCGGCGGAGTCAATACCGACAGCATCATCATCTCGAATACACTGGTGTTACAGGGCGGCTGGGTTCCGGATACAGCCGATTGTAATGATAACGGCAGCGGCGGTGAGGCCAAACGCGATTATGACGATGCCGCCGATATGCTCGCCGCCGGGTTCGCCTTCGATGCCGATGAGCGCTCCGAATTGTTTGGCGACGGCAGCGAATCGGCACTACCACTGAGCCTGGGCGACGGGCAAACCCTGGCTCTGGAAAATCTCAGGATCGGTTCCCAAAGCCTTAATGCGAGCGGCGCCGCCATCAGTGGTGTGATATCCGAAGGCGCCCGGCTCCGAATCGAGAATGTCGATTTCAGCAGCAATCTCGTCGGCACCAATAACAGCGGCGGAGCGATCTATCTGGAGGTTCGTGGCGGTTCACAAGTCGTCATTGCCGACAGCATCTTCAACAACAACCAGGCCGCCTCCGGCGGCGCTATCGAAATCTATCTTTATGACGGCAGCGAACTCATTATTGAAGGCAGCACCTTCAACGGAAACGAAGCACTCAACGCAGACGGCGGCGCCTTGAAAGTTGTGCTGTACCATGGCTCGGTGACAATCCGCAACAGTACCTTCAGCAACAACAACGCAACCAACGGCGACGGCGGCGCGATCCGCCTTGAACGAGGTCAGGGCGCAAACGGCCCAACCACGGCAACCTTGCGCAATATCACCTATAGCGGCAACAGTTCCGAACAGGCCGTTACCGCCAATATCTCGCTGGCAGGGGTTGGCGTACTGGAGCCGCAACTCTACCTGCCGGCACTCTTCGCCGGCGACGCCACAGCCCCCTACAGTGTCCGCATCCTTGGTATTACCCTGGATGAAGCGCAGTACATGGTAAGCTTCAATACCAGCGGCTACACCCCACAACTGCCGGGTCGGCATATCCACTTTTACTTCAATACCGTACCGGCGGAGCAAGCCGGTGTACCGGGGAGCGGTCCCTGGAAGATCTACGGCGGCGCCAGCCCTTTTACTCAGTATGGCATTACCGACCGGCCGGCCGGTGCGACACAGCTCTGTGCATTGGTGGCGAATGAGAATCACTCCGTGATTCAAGACACCGGGAATTGCGTCGATCTGCCCTAGAATTCGGTTATTGTGCATGCATGATGCCTGATCCGTGATGACTGACTCATCAACCATTCCAATATCACGAATCAGGTATCATGCATCTTCATGCGCACAATTTGATCGAGGCTCAATCGCCCGCCACGCACCACCCTTGTATCGCCGGCCAATGCGTAGCCGGGGCGTAACAAAACATAGGAACGGCTGTGATACAGCGGCACCGCTGCAACTTCTTCCGCAACCAGCAAACGATCTGCGGCATGAAAACGGGCTAGCCGTTCGGCGGGGCGGCTTAATGCCAACGCCTCGTCGATCAATTGATCGAATTGCGGGTTGCGCCAGCCGAAATAGTTGATCGGACTATTGCTGTAGAAGAGCGTTTGTAAGACATCGGCCGGTTCGGGGAAATCCAGATCCCAGCCGAAGAGCGCCATCTGAAATCGCCCATCGCGCAGCCCATCAAGTAACATTTCCACCGGCACATCGGGTGCCAATTCAACCGTCACACCCAAATGCTTATACCAGGCGTCGCACAAAAATTGCGGCGTCGCGCCCATCCCCGGCAATGCCCCAAGCACAATCGTACCGTTAACTCCTCCCGCCGCCGCAAATGCCTCCCGCGCAGCGGCGGGGTCAAAACGCAAACCGATCTCCGGCGAATGGCCGGGCATCCCCGGCGGCACCACCCCACCCCGTGCTGCGAGTTGCACACCTTGCCAAACATCCTGCACCAACTGTTCGGTATCGATCGCAAGTGCAAAAGCACGCCGCAAGCCGCGCTCGGCAAAGGGCGCCGCTCCACACGCGAAGCTCAGCAAAAAACTGTTGAGATACAGCACACTTACGATTGCGCCGGGAAAATCGGCGATGCGGCCGGGATGATCGACGCAACGGATTAATTCAAGTTCGTCCCGACGCATGAGATCGTCGCCGGGATTTCCAAATTCAACACGGACATGCTCAACATCTCCGTAACGACGGCGGTATCTGGTATTTCGCCGTAGCTCAAGATACTTGCTGCGGTGCCACGCAGTAAGCACAAAATGGCCGTTGCCGACAATATGCTCCGGCAGACTCCAATCGGATCCCAGCGCCTCAACCAGATGTTTCGGTTGCGGAAACGCGATCGGCGCCGCCAATACGTAAAGAAAGTGGCTTGCCGCAGTCGCAAGCTGAAGTTCCAGGGTGTAGTCGTCGATCGCTTGAATACCGATCGTCGTGGGATCGACGACGGCGCCGCTATGAAGTGCTTCTGCACCAACAAGGGGGTAGAGTTGCGTTGCGAGCGCCGCATTGGTGGCAGGATCGAGATTGCGCCTGAAGGCGAAAACGAAATCATGGGCCGTGATTTCGGTTCCGTTACTCCAACACAAATCCGATCGTAATTCAAAGCGGTAAATGCGCCCATGCTCGCCAATCTGCCAACGACGGGCGGCCGCCGGGATAATGCCTAGATTGCCGTCGAGAGTCACCAGGCCCTCAAATAGTTCACGTGTAAGGGCTACTTCGTGAACTGTAGAAACAAGTCCTGGATCGAGCGTTGCCGGCTCTAACTCGCCCATGCGAAACACCGACGCCTGCTGTGAAGCCCGCTCCGCTCGTCCTTCGAGCTGATCCAATAGCTCAAACGCCGCATCGTACAACTCTTGCGCCGCCATATAATCGCCGGCATTCATCTTGACTTGCGCCAGTTTGAGCAGGGTACGGCCACGTAATTCGCCGCCGCCGCCGGCCTGTTCGAGCAGCGCCAGCACATGCCGATAGCCGGCCTCGGCCTCTTCGCCGGCATCGAGCAAACGCGCCGCATCGGCGGCCTGACCATGGTAGCGCGCTGCTTCCAGAAAGGAACCGGCCCGCTCGTAGTGCATGCCGATCGTCGCCGAACGCTCGGCGATCTGGGTTGGGAAGATCCGTTCGATCGCTTTTGCCGCCGCGCCATGGTATTCGCGCCGCCGCACATACAGCAATGCGCTGTAGGCACTCTCGCGGATCAGGGTATGGCGGAAGCGATAATCTTCACCTTCGCCAAGCAAGAATCCGGCGCCGATCAATGCCGCGATCCGTTCAACAACAATAGCCTCACTCGTCGCGATAAGCTCCCGTAGCAAGCGCGGTTCACCCGCCGGCCCGAGCACCGCCGCCAGTTGCAACGTCGCGCGCAGCGGCCCCGGCAGCCGGTCGATCTGAGCTTGCAACACACCTTCGATCGTCTCCGGCAGGATTGCGTCGGGGCCACTGGCCGCCGTCGCGCGGGCCAACTCCACCAGAAACAGCGGAGTACCCGCCCCGCGCGCGATCATCTGCTCCAGTGCCGCCGCCGTCACATCCGGCGCATGCTGCAAGACAATGATGCGTGCGGCATCAGGGCCGATCGCCCCCAGCTTCACCTGTGTCACACCACTCGCCGCCAGTCGCGTCAGCAAGGCCTCAGCCCGCCCGCTTACATCCGGTCGATGCGACAGAATGAGCAGAAGTGACGACTGAGCAATTGAGGGATGCGGCTCACTCGGTACCAGGGCCAGCAGCGAACCAAGCAATTCCAGCGAGGTCGGATCGGCCCATTGCAGATCGTCGAGCGCGATCACCAACGGACCGTGGGCCAGTGCCGCCGCCGTTAACTCGCCGACCAGGCGGCTCAAACGCCAGCGCAGGCTTTCGCCGCCCAACGAATCCAGTTCTCGTGCGCGCCGCTCATCGAGCGTAATCCCTAGCAAACGGGCCAGGTAGGGCGCGGCCGAATCGCCGGCTCGTTCGCCGAGCAGCGCCGTGGTTGCTTGCTCCAACGCGGCATAATCGGCTCCTGCCGGCAGCGCCAGCAATTCGCGCAACGCCGCCGCGATCAATGCGCCGCCCGCCTGGCCGCCGTAATCGGTTGCCGCCGCCACCACCCAGCGGAGATCAGCCGTGCGCCGCAAGGCGTCGAGCAGATGGGTCTTGCCCATGCCGAGTTCGCCGCTGAGCAACAGCACACCGCTGTGTCCGATCGCCAACCCCGCCAATCGTTCACGGAGCAGCGCCAGTTCGTTGTCGCGGCCGATCACCTGCGCCGCCGGTCGGGCAAATTGCACCGCAACACCGTCGAGGGCGAACAACTCGACCGGGGCGGCCTTGCCTTTCAAGCGGGTCGGGCCAAGGGGCGTGATCGCCATAGTGCTGCGCAATCGCGCCGCCAGGGTCGGGCCGATCACGATCTGGTTGGCGTCGGCCCGTTGCATCAATCGGGCGGAAAGATTGATCGTATCGCCCATCACTGTGTAATCATTGCGCTCGGATGAGCCGACCGGCCCGGCGAAAGCCCGTCCGGTCGCCATACCGATCCGCTGGGCGGTGATGAACGGCATCTGAGCCGGCAACGCCCGCAACTCCAGGGCGCAGCGGGCCGCGCGCAATTCAAGCTCCTCCAGCGCCCGCGGCGCGCCGAAGATCAGATGCAACACACTGCCTTTGTCGCCGGTGATCAAGCGATTGACCCGCCCGCCATAGCCGGCAGCCACCCGTTGCGCCGCGCCGAAATAAGCCGACAACTGCTCCTCGGCCCGCCGGCCGTCTTCATAGCGAATGCCTTGAAACTGAACGAAAATACTCACCACCGGCTTCAACTCAGCCGGCTGCGAGCGACCCTCGCGCAGCGCCGTGTAGACCTCTTGCGGAACATAGGCCCGCAACTCGATCAGCGCCGCCGCCGAATCTTCGAACAGCGGCAGCGGAATTGGCACAAGGCGCGGCGGATTGTACGGCGGCCCCACCAGCACAAACTCGTCGCGCTGTTCCAGGATCGGGGCCAGTTGCGCCAGATCGGACAGGCCGCTCGGATCAAGCACCACCTCGCCGGCATTAGCGTGGTGTTCGGCCTCGGCCATGCGATCCAGGGTCGTACCACCGATCACATCTTCGTAGCCATACAACACATTCCCAAGGTAGACCCGCAGCACCGGCCCGTAGGCCATGCCGATCTTCATCGTCAGGGTGTAAGTGCCGGCGTCGGTGTGTACTGTGCCGGATTGGGCAATTGCGGCCTGCATTGCGTGGGCGGCGGCGAGCGCCCGGCGCAGCATCACGGATGTGCTGCGGTGCTGGGGCTGGGGAAACCAGATGATCAACGCATCGCCGCCGAACTTCACAATACTGCCGCCATACGCATGGGCGGCGGCGATCAGCGGCGTGAAGACACTATTCAGCGCGCGGGTAAGCTCCTCGGCGCCGCGGGCCGCACTCAGCGCCTGGGCTAAACCCTCAGTCAGCGGGGTAAAGCCGGAGATATCGGCGATCAGCGCGATCCCTCTGGCGGAAAGCGGGTGGCCGGAGAAAATATACGCCGCCCGATCACGGGGGATGTACGCGGCGAGGGTTGCGAGCAAATCTGGTGCCATATCTCAATCAACGCAGCTACAAGGGGCTTCTCCAACACAGTTTACGCATTCATATGCATCATAAACCGGATCACTGCATCCTTCTTCCATCCACGGTCGGTTGACAGTACACGCACTCTTTACCATAATGCCTAAAGACAATGGTGTCGGGGTTGGCGGCTGCGTCGCAAACCCCAATGCCACGCTATAGCATAAGGACGATTTTCAACATGACATTGATGAGTGTCGGCGGCCTGACGAAGTATTATGGCGCCGAACTGATTTTTCAAAATATTAATTTTCAGATCGCCCGCGGCGATAAAGCTGCCATGGTTGGCGTGAACGGCGCCGGCAAGAGTACCTTGCTCAAGATTATCGCCGGAATCGAAAGCTCCGACAGTGGTCAGGTTGCCCTTGCACGCGGCACCCGGGTGGCATATCTGGCACAAGAGGTGCGCTTCGCCGCCGATCGTACGCTCTGGCAGGAGATGGAGGCCGCCTTCGCCCATCTGGCCGATCTTCAGGCCGAAATCAAAGCCCTTGAACCACGTATCGCCGAGACCGACTCGCCGACCTGGGCCGAGGATATGGAGCGCTACGGCGAACTCAGCGATCGCTTCGAGCACGCCGGCGGCTATGAGATCGAGCCGCGTATCAAGCGCACTCTGATGGGCCTCGGCTTTCACGAGAGCCAGTACAACCAGCGCCTCGCCCAGTTCTCCGGCGGCCAGAAGACCCGCGCCGCCCTTGCCGCAACACTCCTCTCCGATCCCGATCTGCTGCTGCTTGATGAGCCGACCAATCACCTCGATATGCAGGCTCTGGAGTGGCTGGAACAGTTCTTGCGCCAGTGGTACGGCACCCTGATTGTGATCTCGCACGATCGCTATTTTCTCGACCGGGTTACCAAGCGTACCTTTGAGATCGCCTTCGGTGAGTTGGAGGATTACCCCGGCGGCTACAACAAGTATCTGGAACTCAAGGCCGAACGCCTGGAGCGTCGCCTGAAGGAGTTCAACGCTCAGCAGGAGTTTATCGCCCGCACCGAGGAGTTTATCCGGCGCTACAAGGCCGGTCAGCGCGCCCGCGAAGCCAAGGGTCGCGAAAAGCGCCTTGAACGCTTTAAGCGCGACAGTGCGCTCGACCGCCCGCGCGAACAGGCGAAGCTGAAGCTGTTCCTCGACACCAAACTCCGGAGCGGCGAACTGGTGCTGAGTCTCGACGGTCTGGTGATCGGCTATCCCGGCGACAAAGACCGCAGTTCCGATGCGCGTGTGTTGTTGCGCGCCGACGGCCAGGAGATTCAGCGCGGCGAACGGGTGGCCCTGCTCGGCCCCAACGGCAGCGGCAAAACCACGCTTCTGCGCACGCTGATCGACGAACTCAAGTCGCTCCAGGGAGTCTACCGGCTCGGCCACAAGGTCAGTATCGGTTACTATGCCCAGGGCCACGATGTGTTGCAGTGGGACAATACCGTGATCGAGGAGCTTACTCGCGTCAGCCCGACCCTTGGCGAACCGGCGGCGCGCAACTTGCTCGGCAGGTTTTTGTTCAGCGGCGATGATGTCTTCAAGCGCGTCGGCGATCTGAGTGGCGGTGAGCGTTCACGGGTCGCACTCGCCCAGCTTACGTTGCTTCCCGGCAACTTACTCATCCTCGACGAGCCGACCAACCACCTCGATATCAACGCCCGCGAGGCGCTCGAAGGCGTGTTGAAGGAATATCCCGGCTCGATTCTGTTTGTCTCGCACGATCGTTATTTTATCGACGCAATCGCCGACAAGATCTGGTTTATCGACCAGGGCCGCTTACGACAGTATGTCGGCGGCTACAGCGATTTCGTCGAGGCCCGCGAACGCGCCACCCAATCCGAACCGACGCCGGGCAATGCACCGGCGCCCAAGTCGATCGCGCAGGCCCAGAAACCGGCCGCCAATTTCGTCTCGCCCGAAGAAAAACAGCGCCGCAAGCGTATCGCCGCGATCGAGGCCGAAGTCGCCCTGCTGGAACAGGAATTGAACAAACTCAAAGCCGATCTTGAGTCTGCCAGCGTCGCTCAGGATATCGACCGGCTGACCAAACTCGGTACGCAATACGCCGAACTGGAACAACTGCTGCACCAGCGTTACGCCGATTGGGAACAACTTGCCGCGTAGCAGTGCAGAATACAGATCTCGGTTCTGGGTTCTGGGTTCTGGGTTCTGGGTTCTGGGTTCTCGGTTCTCAGTTCTCGGTTCTCGGTTCTCGGTTCTCGGTTCTCGGTT
>JAAUQO010000271.1 GCA_012032775.1 Oscillochloris sp.
GGTGGTCGAGGTGAAGAGCGACGCGCGCGGCAATGTGGACATGGCCGATCTGAAGGCCAAACTCAGCCCAGCGCCACCCTCGGCATGAATGCTCACCAACCCGAATACGCTCGGCCTGTTCGAGGATCAGATCGTCGAGATCTGCAATCTGGTGCATGCGGCGGGCGGCTTGATGTATGGCGACGGCGCGAATTTCAACGCCATCCTCGGGATCGCCAAGCCGGGCGAGTTGGGTTTCGACTTTATGCATTACAACCTGCACAAAACCTTCACCACGCCCCACGGCGGCGGTGGCCCCGGCTCCGGTGCGGTCGGCTGTAGCACGGCCCTTGCGCCGTTCTTGCCCGCTCCACACGTACGCCATGCTGCCGACGGCAGCTACGAGTTGTACACGCCTGAAAAGACAATCGGGCGCATAAAGTCGTTCCATGGCAACTTCGGCATGCTGGTGCGGGCATGGACTTATATTCGAACCCTGGGCGCAAGCGGCCTGCGTGAGGTGAGCGAGAAGGCGGTGTTGAACGCGAACTACATCCGCGTTCAGCTCAACGACATCTACCCGCAGGCGGTGGATCGCATCTGTATGCACGAATCGGTGCTGCGGGGTCAGATCGCCGGCGCGCCGAAAGATATTCGCACGCTCGACATCGCCAAGCGCCTGATCGACTATGGATTCCACCCGCCGACGGTCTATTTCCCGCTGATCGTGCCCGAGGCGTTAATGATCGAGCCGACCGAAACCGAGAGCAAGCGAACACTGGACACATTCATCGCCGCGATGCGTTCGATCGCCCATGAGGCGGTGGAGCAGCCGGAGTTGCTGCACGAGGCACCGACAACATCGCCGGTGCGCCGGCTTGACGAAGTGCGGGCGGCCCGCCAGCCGATTTTGCGCTATAACGCGGAAGCCATCGAAAAACTGCGTGCCGAGGGGGCGCAGGCATAGGGCAGACGGAGCGCATCAATGAGCCTCTACCGCAGCCGCCATCTCGCGGCCCGCTTCGTACCACGGCTGTTTACAACCTTCGTGCGGTTCTATGTGCGCCCAAAGGTCGAGGGGCGCGAGCATCTGCCCGAGGAGGGATCGTTCATTATCGCCGCCAATCACTCCAGCCATGCCGATACGGCGGTGATCTTTACGGCGGTGCCGAAGTCGATCCGCAATCGCTTTGTGGCCGGGGCCGCCCAGGATTACTTCTTCCAGGGTGGTCCGGCACAATACTTCTCGCGGGTGCTCTTCAATGCGATCCCGGTCGCCCGGGATCGCCGCGGCGGCCAGGATCCGCTCCGTCATCTCAGCCGGGCCTTACGTGAGGGTTATGCGGTATTGCTCTATCCTGAAGGTACGCGCAGCAAAGACGGTTCGATCGGCCCGTTTCGCGCCGGGATCGGCCGCCTCATTGCCGAGTTTCCCGGCACGCCGGTGATACCAACCTATGTGATCGGCACAACGCGGGTGATGCCGAAAGGTAAATTGGTGCCGCGCCCTCATCGAGTGACGGTGCGTTTCGGCGAACCGATGTATATCAAGTCCCACCCGAAATTCCGCGTCACCTGGCAAAGCGCCGCCGACGAAGTGCGTGATGCGGTGATCATGTTGCGCGGCGAAGGCCCAGCACCTGCGATTGTCGAGGTGCCGCAGGCGCCCGATACCCCGAGCGAGACGAAACGCCGTCATAACCGGCGGGCGTGTAGAGACGTAGAATCTTGTGTCTCTACACGCGCCCCTTCAACCGCCCCTTCAACCGCCCCGCCAATGTCACAAAGAACGGCAATACCTCCGGGTTCTTCAACGAATCCGGATTTGCCGCTCGCTCCACCGGCACGCCGGTCAGAATCTTCTTCACCGGCACTTCCAACTTCTTGCCCGAAAGCGTGTATGGCACACTGGGCAGCGTGAAGATCTCGTCGGGCACATGGCGCGGCGAGAGCGCATCGCGAATGGTGCGCTTGATCTTCTCCACCAGGCTCGCATCCAACCCGACGCCCTCGCGCAGCACAACGAAGAGCGGCATATAGGAATTGCCGCCAAGTCCTTCCAGGTCGATCACCAGGCTGTCGATCACCTCCGGTACACTCTCGACGGCGCGATAGATCTCGCTCGTTCCCATGCGAATCCCCTGCCGGTTGATTGTGCTGTCGGAGCGCCCGTAGATCACGACGCCGCCGCGATCGTTGATCACGATCCAGTCGCCGTGCCGCCATTTGCCGGGGTATAACTCAAAATAACTTTCGCGGTAGCGCGTGCCGTCGGGATCATTCCAGAAGTAGATCGGCATGCTCGGCATCGGCGCCGTGATCACCAATTCGCCCATAACATTGCGCACCGAGTTGCCGTCGGTGTCGTAGGCTTCGGCGGCTACACCCAGCGAACGGCACTGGATCTCGCCCGAATAGACCGGCAGCAGCGGCGATCCGCCCACAAAGCAGCCGCACACATCGGTGCCGCCGCTCACCGAGGCCAGCCAGAGATCGGATTTGATGTGGGCGTACACCCATTCGAAACCCTCCGGCGGCAAGGGCGAGCCGGTTGACCCCAGGCCCTTCAGCTTGCTCAGATTGCGGCGCTGCGGCTCAATATCGGTCTTCATCAGTGCAGTGATATAGCCCGCGCTGGTGCCGAAAAACGTGACGCCGGCATCTTCGGCGAAGCGCCAGAGCACATCCATGTCGGGGTAGCCGGGGCTGCCGTCGTAGCTCACCACCGTCGCGCCGACAAGTAGGGCGCCGATCAGCAGGTTCCACATCATCCAGCCGGTGGTGCTGAACCAGAAAAAGCGGTCGCCCGGCTTCAGATCGAGGTGCAGGCTCAATTCTTTCATGTGCTGGATCAGAATTCCGCCCTGGCTCTGCACAATCGGCTTCGGCAGGCCGGTTGTGCCCGACGAGTACAACACCCAGAGCGGGTGCTCGAACGGCACCTGGCTGAACTCCAGCGGCGGCACATCGATCGGCAGATCGTCCCAGCGTGTCAACGGCCCGCGCAACCCTGCTCCGTCGGCTTGCGGATCAAGGTACGGCACCAGAAGCGTGTGTTCAAGGCTCGGCAAGGCCGCCTGGATCGCGGCCAGCGCCTCCTGCCGGTCGAACGACTTGCCGCCGTACTGATAGCCATCCACCGCAACCAATACCTTCGGCGCAATCTGCGTGAAGCGGTCGATCACCGCCGGGCTGCCGAAATCCGGCGAACAACTCGACCAGATCGCGCCAATGCTTGCGACGGCCAGAAAGGCGATCAGCGCCTGCGGAATGTTGGGGATGTAGCCAACCACCCGGTCGCCGGGGCCGACACCCAGTGCGCGCAGCGCAGCGGCAACCCGGGCGGTCTCGCGTTCCAATTCGGCCCAACTCATCGGCGTGATCGGCCGGCGTTCCGAGGCGAAGATCACCGCCGGATGCTCGGCAGTTGCATTCCGAAAGACGTGCTGAGCATAGTTGAGTTGTGCGCCGGGGAACCAGCGGGCGCCGGGCATGTGGCGAGCGGCGAGGACGGTTTCCGGCGCGGTACTACTTTGCAGATTGAAGAACTCCCAGGCAGCGCCCCAGAAATCCTCCAGATGCTCGACCGACCACTGCCACAACTCGTGGTAATCATCCAATCCTACGCCGCGATTCTGTTCCAACCAGGTCATAAACGCACGCATATTGCTCGTGTCCTGCAACTGCCGGGGCGGCGACCAGAGCAGGCGCGGCTCGGTGGTGTTCGTCATCGAACGGCTCCTTTCACAGGCGGCAACGCCGCCCACAGGGCTTGAAGAGTGACTGCGCTGATTGTAATATATCGACGCGGAGCGTGCTACACTATATCCATTCACGACAACCCTACTTCCCGTGGCGTTGACAGCGCAGCCGTTCACGCCACGAGCAGAAAAAAAATGAAAGGAATGACGGCATGCTTTTGAACAATCAGGCTGTGAAAACGCCGGCGCTGCCGGCGCTGCCGTGATTGAAGTCACCGAAGCCGATTTTGAACAGGCGGTGATCGCCCGCTCACAGGAAGTGCCGATTGTGATCGACTTCTGGGCGCCCTGGTGCGGCCCGTGTCGTACCCTCGGCCCGATGTTGGAGCGGCTGGCGAAGGAGGCGAACGGCGCCTGGATCCTGGCCAAAATCAATGTCGATGAAAACCAGCGCCTGGCCCAGATGTTCCGTGTCCAGAGCATCCCGGCCGTTATGGCGGTGTACCAGCGTAAGGTGGTGGAGCAGTTTGTCGGGGCGCTGCCCGAATCCCAGATCCGTACCTGGCTGAAGCGCTTCGTACCCGAGCCGGGCGACTCGCTGGTTGATGCCGCCGCCGCACTTGAGACGAGCGACCCGGAAGGTGCAATCGCCCGCTATCGGCTCATCCTCGGCGACGACCCAGATAACGAGACGGCGTTGTTCCATCTTGGCCGGCTGTTATTATTGCAAGGCTCAGCGGAAGGCGCAATAACCCTGAAGCAAGTCCCGGCCTCGTCGGCCTTCTTCGCCCGCGCCCAGGCTGCTTTGCCGCTGAACGACTTGATCGCCGTTGCCGATGCGGATGCCGACAGCGATCTTGCCGGGCGCTACCGTGATGCGGCACTTGCCGCCCGTAGCGGCGCCTATGAACAAGCCATGGATGGCCTGCTCAACATCGTCGTCCGCGATCGCAGCTTTCGCGATGACGCTGCGCGTAAGGCGCTGCTGGCTCTGTTCGCGGTTCTCGGCGACGACCACGCCGCTGTGCCGGCGTACCGCCGTAAACTGGCGAACGCCCTTTTCTAGGCTACAGGCTACAGCCGGGCAGTCCCAACTACGAAGGACGCGAAACGTATTCGCGCGAAGAGGGTGTGCATACGAGGCCGAAAGTGCCCTGAGCGCATGTGCTGTCGGCATCGAAGCGGAGAAGGTGTTCGGCTGCATAGCAACGCGCAGATCAATGGCGCAATTGGTGAATCAGGGTGCTGCTCGCTGCGGTAGGGTTCGCAGGGCCGAAGCCCTTGCCGGAGGAGTCCAGAGGGGCGGCGGCTCGCCCCTCTGATGCGTTACAGAGCGAAGCCCCGGCTTCACCGCGCGAAAATGCGGAAGTTCAACTGCGGAAACGGCCCATCCAGTTCCTCAAGTTGCTCCAACACAAAGCGATCACCGGGGCTAAGTTTTGCCCGCCCGCTCATCTCCGCCAGTTGCTCAAAGCGGATGATGTAGGCCGTCCAGCGCTGCCGGTCGGGATGATCGTCACTCGTACCCAGCAACTCCGGCCAGTCGCTGGATTGCGCCAGCAGTAACTCGCGGGCCGCCTGGTTCAATACCCGCTCTTGATCGCCGTCGCTCGCGGCATGGGCCGTCGCCAACTGGATCATGCGCGCTTCGGCCGCGCGAATCGCCTGCCAGTACGCTTCTGTCTCAGGATCATCCCACGGCCCATGTCCGGCACTTCCCCACGAACCCGCTTTAAGTGTTACCTGCTTACGCGGCCGGTGTGCCCGTACATAGGCTCCCGGCGTCGTCAGCCTAAGCTCCGGATACGCAGTGCAGCCGGCCAGTACCGCCTGAAGCCAGATCGGCCCTTCGAACCAGAGTGGCCCCAGCAACTGCATATCGATCGGAATCAACGCCGGATGCGAGTTCGCGCCTTTGCCGGCGGCATCGCGCAAGAGCGCCAAAAAATGGTCGGCATGTTCATGTGCCCGGCGTATCGCGTGGTATGGATCGTACAACGTCGGCTCGTTCAGGCCGATCGCCTGATACCCGTCGGGTTCTTGTGGATCGCGGTAGTGCGGATCGCCGGGATAACCCAACCCCGGCGACCAGATATGTTCGGCCAGATCCTCGGCAAGCAGCATGGCTGCCAGGCGTGGGCCAAGGCCGACGGTTCGTCCGGCGGGCGTTCCATCCATGCTGTGCCGGTCGGCGATCACATAGCGTAAGCCTACATCGGTGAGGGTGTGTTCGAGCCCCTTGCGCCAGCCGCAACCCGGCAACCAGATCCCCTCGACCCGGCCCAGATGCCGTACCGTATGCATCAAGCCATATTCGATCTGCGCCTGCACACTTTGCTCATGGGCCAACAACGGCAGATAGGCATGACTCGCCGGGCCGGTCAGCGGCTCGATCACCCCATCGGTTACCAGTTCGCGCAAACTCCGGCCCAGATTGCGTTCGTGGCGATCGATAAAGCTGCCTAAAATGCGTCGATCCCACTCCAGGTAAAAGCGCGCCAGATAAGCCCGATGGGCATCGTTCTGTTGCTCAAGTTCCTGAAGTTCGGCAGTGCGTCGTGCCAGGCGATCTTCAATCCAGAGCACGAAATGCTTTTGTACCACCGGATCGATCAGTTGTTCCAGCAGGATCGGTGAACAGGCCAGGGCGATCCGTGGCTTCCCACCGGCCGCCTGAAGCTCGTTCAAGCTGTTGATCAGCGGGATCAGGCCGCGCGCAATCAGGCGATGCAGATACTCTTCGCCGAAATGCTGACGCCCTGCGCGCCGCAAGTACGGCGCGTGGGCGATCAAAAGCAGACTCACATCCATGGCTTCGTTGCCTTTATGATTGCGGGCTCAGGAACGCAATTGCTTCCTCAGGCCGACAACAGCTCAGGGGATAATCGGGGTCTGCACCTCGACCGTTTCCGACAGCACCGACGTTTCGGTTGGGGGGGCGGTGTTTGTCACGGTAGGTGATACTGTCGGCGTCTCACTCGGCTCTGCCGTCGCCGTCGCTGTTTCCGTCGGCGGGACATTTGTCGGCGTCGCTGTTTCGGCTTCCGGCGTCGGCGTCGCTGTTTCGGCTTCCGGCGTCGGCGTCTCGGTCGCCTCCGGTGTCACCGTGGGCAGGGTTGCGGCCGTATTGGTCGCTGTTGGCGGTGGCGGAATCAGGGTTGGCGGCGGTGGCGGAATCAGGGTTGGCGGCAAGGTCGGGATCTCGGTCGGGATCTCGGTCGGGATCTCGGTCGGCGGTTCGCTGGTTGCGGTTGCAGGTTCGGGCGTGTTGGTAGCGGCGACAAAGGTCGTCTGCAGGATCGGTGTCGGCGGCGCCAGTGTCGGCACGGCAGTCGGGAATGTGATCGGTGTCGCCAGACCGCGGGCGACCACAAAGATCAGTACCAGCGTCAGTGTTACCAGCAACACGCCGATCAAGGCGACCGGCAGATTATTCCCGAAGGCCGACCCGGTCGTTGTTGCGCGGGTTGGCCGGCGTACCGGACGCCCGGTTGCCGATTGGCGCTGGCGTACCGGCGCCGGCGGTCTGGTGCGGCGCGGGGGTGTT
>JAAUQO010000022.1 GCA_012032775.1 Oscillochloris sp.
GGATGTGCGCATCGCGACACGCAATTGCGCCCGTCCTGATGCGGGATTGCGCCCGTCGCGATGCGGGATTGCGCCCGTCAAACATGGGTTGCGACCGTCAGACACGCGATTGCGACCGTCAGACACACGATTGTGGCTGTCGTCATACGGGATTGCGACCATCGCGATACGAGATTGCGACCGTTTCTGAGTGCTGGGATTCCATGGTCGGCATTGCGACACCGTTCGGCACCGCAGGGCGAATCGGTGCCGGGACTCGGGTGCATCTGGCGTAATGCGTTGCACGTCTGCACGACGGGCACCCTGCCCAACGCCCGCCTTTACCGGCGCCGCTGGCAGGTTCCATAGATCGCCGCCAGCGGTTGAGCGACACCGACACCAGCAAACTGCGCGCGCTCGCCGCTCGGGTTGTGGAATGGTATTGCCACGACCGCCGACGGCACCCAGGTGGCTACGCGCAATAGAGCGCCGCAGTTTGCGTCCTAGACTCGCCCCAGTTTGAGGCCGCGCCAGCGGCGTCCGGGTACAAGGCGATGTTGGGCAGGCAGGGTGATTATCCAGCTCTTGTACGATTATTTCTTGTTTCCTTTGTCTCCATCCATATTTCTTGATGTACGGTATATGTTGTACGGTTATTTCCCTTTTCCCTTGATAGAATCACGTATTTCTTGATGTGGTGTTATATCATTTTACATCTACTTCTTCTTTTGCTTGATGGCATCACGTATTTCTTGATTTGGTGTATATTAATTTTACACCTACTCCTCATTTTACTCGACAGTCTCACGCATCTCTTGATAGAGTGTATATCATTTTACATCTACTTCTTCTTTTACTCGACAGTCTCACGCATCTCTTAACAACATGTATTTTTTACCATTACTTCCTTGTTTTCCTGGATCGTATCATATATTTTTTGCGAGCGTGTATATTCTTTTCCGTTCCTGTACCCACCCCTTATGAAGGAGCGCTGCGTCACGCCTGCCCAACGCCCGCCTTTACCGGCGCCGCGGGCAACGTTGAAGATCGAGACGCGGCCGACGCGACACCAGCACCAGCAAACTGCGCGCGTTCGCCCCAGGGTTGTGGAATGACATTTCCAGGCAGAACGACGGCACCCACGTTGCCAATGGCGATAGGACACCGCAGTTTGCGGCCGAAATTGCGCCCAGGTTGATGCCGCGCCAGCGGCGTCCGTGTACAAGGCGCTGTTGGGTTGCGGATCGGTTGAAAGACACCATAGCACGCACGCGCTCCTTTTTGGCTTATTGAAGAACGATGGTAATTGTTTGCCTGTAAAATACAACCATATACGACCATCTCCTTTTGTCTGTCTCATTCAGATGGCATAAGCACGTATCTTGGATGCCCTACAATCGCAACCGCCTGACCAGGAGCATACTATTCATGTGTCGTAATATTATTCAAAAATTTATCATCAAAATAATATCTTTTCTTATTTGTATTCTCATAATTATATTAACAGTTTTGTTATTACGGCTTACCCCACTGAATGTACAACTTGTCAGTAGTATCGGTGGCACCATTGGCGGTGTACTTTTGGTATTTGCCGTACGCCCGATGATCACCCGGAACTGGCAAGTGCATGAAGCAAATCCACACGCCATCCTGAGCCAACGTGCCTTGATTGCGGTAGGCCTTGGAGGAGCAGGAGGGAGTTTCTTATTACAACGCATGTTTCTACTAGAAAGCATGTACGGAATCATTGCCGCATTTTAATCACCATGGCGATAGTACTACTTTTTATTGTTTTTTATTCATAAAAATATTTACTTATTCACACATAATAAAACTCAAAGATAAAACAGCTTTCGACAATTTTTTTATTTACGAATATTAGATAATTCCATGGCTTTATTTAATCGCAATAGGGAAGCATTACGAGCATCACTACGCAACCCAACTCTAAAATTAGGCCGATGGCGAACTGTTCGATTATGCGAACACATACGTGTATTGGAACGAACAGCGGGCGCATCGATCGCGTTCAACAGCGTACTACTATCAGCATTTCGCATTGTAGCACGCTGTTGAACGCCGAGGTCTTATTCTGAGGATGGAACCACCATCCGATCAAGGAGGCCATGCCGGACAACGCGATCATAGCGGAGCGACCAGTATTTTATGTCTTCTCGCCAGGTACCCCCAGCGAGCTTAATTGTCTTTACCAGATCATATTCTCCCCATCCAACGCGCAGATACACGATGGTGTCCGGTGCCAACGGTGGCGGCGCAGGGTTCCACGGCCCTTCGTCGATGATGAGTTCGACGGTTTTGTATCTCCGGCGCTTCTCGGCATCGTAGCGGTAGCGCACACAAACTAAACGGTCGCCGTACAGCTCTACTAACGCTTTTGTCCCCGGTTGGCCCGGTCGTCGCTTGGCTCGCGCGCGCATCGCCAGTTCCTTATGTTTGTTTCGATACCGCACGGTATACCGTTGCCGCGATATGGAAGATACGGTGTATTCATGAATATTGGTGCCGACATCGTATCTCTTAATGCACTTCAGCGGTATTCGGTTGTAGCGCAAGGTTTTGCCCAACTGAGCGCTATATTCTTAAGATCTACCAGTGCATGAGACAGTGCTCGGTTCTCGGTGCTGAAAACAGCGAGGTGTTGTGCCTTCACCACCAAAAAAGTTGCTTGAGCAAGTCCGCGATGTGTTGCGCGCCAGGCATTATTCGTATCGTACCGAAGAAACGTATGTTGAGTGGATTCGGCGTTATATTTTCTTTCATCATAAGCGCCATCCAAACGAGTTGGGGCGCGAAGATCTGGCCGCGTTTCTCTCACATCTGGCGATCCATGAGCATGTCGCCGCCGCTACCCAAAATCAAGCACGCTATGCGATTCTGTTTTTGTACCGTGAGGTGCTTGAGATCGATATTGATACGCCACCCGAGGTGATTCCTGCACGAAAGCCTAGATATTTACCGACGGTGCTTTCTCAAACTGAGGTGCGTACGGTGCTCGCACATCTGTCCGGCGTCCATCTGTTGATGGCCCAGCTGCTTTATGGAAGCGGGTTACGGTTGATGGAGTGTTTGCGCCTACGGGTGAAGGATCTTGATTTTGCGATGCTGCAATTGATGGTGCGGAGTGGTAAAGGTGGTAAGGATCGCCTGACAATGCTGCCAAATGCCCTTGTTCCGCAGCTACGCCAGCAGATTGAGTATGTGCGTACGTTGCACACCGCCGATCTCGCACTCGGACTCGGTACTGCGGCATTGCCCTTTGCCCTCGAACGCAAATATGGCTCCGCCGCGCGTGACCTCGGATGGCAGTTTCTTTTTCCCGCCCCACAATTGGCGCCCGATCCCCGCAGCGATACGTTGCGCCGGCATCACCTTGATCCGAGCGGCCTCCAAAAGGCGGTGCGACTGGCAGTGAAGGCGGCCGGCATCGAGCGGCGTGCTTCTTGTCATACCTTTCGCCATTCGTTTGCGACCCATTTGCTTGAGAACGGCTACGATATTCGAACGGTGCAGGAGTTGCTCGGTCATCAGGATGTACGTACAACCATGATTTATACCCACGTGTTGAATCGCGGCGGTCGGGGAGTGCGTAGTCCACTTGATGAGTGATGCCCACTGCGGAACTTTTTCACCCATACTGACGTATATCTGTGTGGTATCAAATCGGTTTGGTTAGCTGGTATCGTATCAATATAGCAATCCTATCTGAGTTGTGAAGGCGGTTCTGCGTACTGATACTGCGGTTCTTGGTTCTGGGTTCTCGGTTCTGGTAGGATTGCTATATCGCTGCCGCCAAGTACAAACACATTCGGTACACTGTCAGTTATAGAGAAAGAGGTGCGCCTGTGGGCATGATTGTGCTGGTTATCGTCGTCGTGGTTGTGTTGTTGGTCGCAATCGGGATCTACAACAGTCTGATCGGAAAGCGTAATCAGGTCGATCAGGCGTTTGCATCGGTTGATGTGATGCTGAAGAAGCGTTACGACCTTATCCCGAATCTGGTGGCGACGGCGGAGAAGTATATGCAGCATGAGCGCGAGTTGCTAAGTGAGTTGACCGAGTTGCGCACGCGTGCGATCGAGGGAGATGCCACGTCGGCGCAACGCATGGCAACCGAGCAACAACTCGGTGCGACCCTCGGTCGGGTGATGGTGGCTGTCGAGAATTACCCCGATTTGAAGGCAAATCAGAATTTCCTGCAGCTCCAGGCAAGCCTGAATGAGGTCGAGGAGCAAATTTCGGCCGCCCGCCGGGCGTACAATGCGTCGGTGACGGATCTGAATAATGCGATTCAGATGTTCCCGAGTAATCTGTTCGCCGGGCCGATGGGTATTCAGCCCCGTGAATTGTTTGCGGCGAGTGGTGTCGAGCGCCAGAATGTGAATGTTCGCGAGCTTTTCCAACGGTAAGCAATGATGACTTCAAAAACCCAGGCTCTTGCCGGTCTTTATAGCGGCGAACTTCAGCCGATCCTGGATTCGTTGGAAGAACAGCGCATCCAGGTGCGCAATCGGGCACTTATTGCAGCGGCGATTAGTGGGCCGATCGCCCTGGTGCTAATGCTGGTGCTGGCCCGCGCTATTGGTGGCGCGGGGATTATTTTCCCGCTGGTGTTGGCACTGATCGGCTGGGGATTTGCCGTCAACTCGGCGCAACAGAAGTATCGGAGTTTCTTTAAATCCGAGGTGATCGCACGCCTCGCCCACATCGTCGATCCGACCCTGATCTATCAACAGAGCGGCGGTATCGATCAGGCTTCGTTCCGCGCCAGTGGGATTTACCGCAGGGGGATCGATCGCTACCGCGCCGAAGATCTGTTCAGTGGCATGGTTGGCGCAACCGCCTTTCGCTTTTCCGAAGTTCACGCCGAATATAAGACGACGACAACCGATTCAAAGGGCCGTCGGCGTACGCAGTGGCATACGATCTTCCGCGGGATCTTCTTTATTGCCGACTTTAACAAGCATTTTCACGGCCAGACCTTTGTTCTGCCGGATCAGGCCGAACGCGCACTCGGCGGTTTCGGCCGCATGCTTCAAGACTGGGGCAGCAAAATGGATGGTCGCCCCGGTGAGTTGGTGCAACTGGAAGATCCGGAGTTCGAACGGCATTTTGCTGTTATGTCAACTGATCAGATCGAGGCCCGGTATATTCTTTCGACGAGCCTGATGCAGCGGCTAACGGCGTTCCGCGAGCAACTCAACACCCCGGTGGCGCTTTCGTTCGTCAATTCGCAGATCAACATTGCGATTTCGACCAGCAAGGGGTATTTTGAGCCACCGTCGATCTGGCGTCTGGAGGGGACGTTGTCGCAGGAGGATGTGACGGCGTATTTTGAGGATGTCCGATTGGCGGAAGAAATAGTTGCGGAGTTGAATCTGAATACGCGCATTTGGAGCAAGCAGTAGGGCGTACAATAGGGCGAAGTGTTCGCATCCAATGCTTACCTCATATGAACAGCAATGTGGCTGCTCGAAATATTGGCGGTGATCTTGCGGCACAGCTTGAGCAGTTTCGCGCCAGCCATCGCCTGCAACAGCTACGACTTGCCGGTGCTACCTGGAACTATCTTATCGGCGGCAGCGGATCGGAAACGCTCGTGCTGCTTCCCGGCGGGCCGGGGATTGCCGACATGGCGTTCCCATACATCCTTGCCCTTGAGCAGCACTTCCGCGTGGTTGCACCCGGCTATCCCGCCGAAATCGGCTCGCTCGACCGGTTGCTGGCCGGACTCGACGGCTTTATCCGTGCCCACCGGATCGAGCGCTTCCACTTGATCGGCGCTTCGTACAGCGGCATGGTTGTCCAATATTTGCTGAAATCGCAAGGTAGCCGGGTGCGGAGTTTACTGATCGGTGATACCGGTGTGGCCCGCCGCGAACGCGCCTTTGTCCTTGAGATGATCGCAGCGTGTCTCGCCCGTACGCCACGGCTCGGTATTCAAGCCTTGCTCACTACAGCGCTGTTTTCGCTGCTCGACGGCAATACGCCCGAACAGCAATTCTGGCGGAACTACTTACGGAACGCGATTATCGTAGCCACGCCGGCGGAACTGGTGAACCGGATGCAGGTGATGATCGATATGGATCGTAACTGGTCGATCGGAACCGAAACACCGCTCTGGCGTGGACCAACCCTGCTGCTTGAGTCGAGCAATGACCGACTCTTCTCCTCACGCGAACGGGAGATTCTGCGTGCGCGCCTGCCCCAGGCCGAAATTCACACGTTCGTCGGTCAGCGCCATACCACTGCGCTGACACGTGCGCCGGACTATATCGCACTGATGCAGGATTTCCTCAGACGTCAGCAGATGGTAGCCGGTAGCTGACCGTACAATAATTATGTATCGGTTGTGATGTGGTGTGCCTATAAAATAAGCACACCACAACCTAAGGTTGGCGTAGCGCAATCGATGGGGCGGATTGGCCGACCGGGGCGGGCGCGCAGGCCGGAATTACGGAAAGAGTTGGAGCGTCCGGGCGCGATATTTCTCAGCAAGGGATCTAGCGAGTGGGGCCGGATCGGGCATGGTACACCAGCCAGATCTACGGCAAACTCGGCGTCAAAAGCCGCACTCAGGCGGTTGCGCGCGAGCGCGAGTTAGGGGTTATCGAGCGGTTCTAATACCGATGCGCCGGTTCCTGGTTCTCGGTGCTCGATTTTGCTCGGATTGCGATTATCGGCTACTTTCCAGATCCCCTGTCGGCATCTGCGTTCAGGTTGCGTTGAGTGGACACGAACGCACCCGCAATCGACAGGAGGACTTGATGAACCGACAGATCTTCAGGACAGCACTTCGTAGCATCAGCGCAGCCCTGCTGCTTGGCCTGTTGCTTGGCCTCTTCCCCGCCGGCTCGGCCCAGGCCGAACGCTGGACGACCACGCCCACGGCCTGGTGGTGGTTCAAAGGTACGACCCTTAGCCAGTTACAGGACAAAGTTGCCCAGGGGTATCGTATCACCGATCTGGAGATCGACGACACCTCGCCCTTCCGCGTCAGCGCGACACTGGTGAAGAACAGCGGCGATCACGCGAAAAGCTGGTGGTGGTACTACGGCGTTTCGATCGACGTTATTGTTGATAAAGTCAACCAGCACAAGGCGCGGATAATCGACCTTGAAACCTATGTTGTCAACGGCAGCCGCAAATATGCTGTGGTGATGGTCGGCAACACCGGCGCCGAGGCGAAAGGTTGGTGGTGGTACGTCAACCTGAACTCGATTCAGGCGGTGAGCGACAAGCTCAACCAGCATGGCGCCCGCCTGATCGATATCGACACCTTTGTAAGCAACGGCAACCGCTACTACAACGTGGTGATGATCCCGAACAGCGGCGCCGATGCGAGCGCCTGGTGGTGGTATGTCAATGTCTCGCCGCAAGTCATCAGCCAGAAACTCGACGAACACAAAGCGCGCCTGATCGATATCGAGGGCCATGGCGACGGCACATTCACCGTGATTATGGAGAAGAACGACAGTTATACCTGGTGGTGGTACTACAACATCTCGACGGTCAATCAGATCAAGCACCTGACAACCAAGCATAACGCGCGTGTCATCGACATCGAGCCGTATACCACAGCGGGACAGCAGCGCTACGCCGTGATCTTGCTGCCGAACGGCGCTGTGCCGAAGTACGATATCCCGGTGCGCGGCAAGGAAGTGCCGGAATTGAACGCCTTTGATGATGCGATGGTGGCGTTCATGCAGGCCCGCGATATTCCCGGCGGCACGCTGGCGGTGATGAAGGACGGCGAGGTGGTGTTGGAACGCGGGTACGGCTGGAAGGATCAGGCCGAAACCACGGCGATGCCGGCGAATGCGCTGCTGCGACTGGCCAGTGTAAGCAAGCCGTTCACAGCGGCGGTGATCCACAAACTGGCGGCGGAGAATCAGCTCAACCTCAGCGATCGGGCGTTCTGTCTGCCGGGCAGTCCGAACAACTGCCACTTGAATCTGACGCCCTGGCCGAATGCGGCAGTGTTCGACGCGCGGCTGCGCAACATCACCATTCAGCATCTGCTCGATCACGAAGGCGGCTGGGATCGCAGCGTCTCCGGCGATCCGATGTTCAAGGCCAAAGAGATCGCGAACGATATGGGTGTGGCCAGCCCGCCCAGTCAGACCAACATTGTACGCTGGGTGCTGGGCAAGTCGCTCGATTTCGCGCCCGGCAGCACGAGCGAATACTCGAACTTCGGCTATCTGCTGCTCGGCCTGATCGCCGAGGATGTGACCGGCCAGAATTTCACGACCTACTTGCAGAACGAGATCATGAATCCGCTCGGCGTGGCCGATAGTGAGTTGACCCTTGGGCGCACCGTGGCGGCGTTGGCCAATCCCCGCGAGCCGTACTACAAGGACAGCGACAGCGGCGGCAGCGTCTATCCGCCCTACAATGTCGTAGCATGCCCCTACGGCTGCTGGGATCTGGAGCCGATGGAGGCCCACGGCGGGCTGATCGCCAGCGCCCGCGCAGTGGTCGAATTCCTCGACGGCTACTGGATCAGCGGCCAGCCACGCGACGGCAACGGCCAGAGTTGGGCCTTCTTCGGCAGCCTCGACGGCACCTGGACGATGGCGCGCCAACGATCCGACGGGATCAACATTGTCGCCCTGTTCAACCAGCGCTCCGATCCGTCCGGCCTCGACTACGCCGTGATCAAGGATATTCTCGACCAGGCGGCCGACGGGATCAGCACATGGCCGAGCAGCAGCAGCCCAACGCCCGCGCCGAAGATCACGTTCAATCATGCCCTGGGCGCACCAGGCAGTTTCTTCAGCCTGCGGATGCGCGGCCTGGAGGCAAATGAAAGCTATCGGTTGGAGATCCGGCGCAGCGACCGCCAGGGCACGCTGTTGCGCACGGTTGAGCTGAACACCGACCCCGACGGCGCGATCGACGCTATCCTCAACACCGAGGGTGTGGAACCCGGCGTGCTGATCGCACTGCTTTTGCCGGCGGTACAGCAGGCCCGTGAAGCGGCAAACGTCGTGGTTGAAGCTGAACTGGTGCGCGATCCGGCCGGTGGATTGAACGCAAATGATGACGCAACCATCGCACAAACGGAAAACAGCGCCGAGCCGGTGGCGATGGAGGAATTCGAACTGCTCGAAGATGCGCCGCAACGCGATCGCGAGGAAGGGTTCGACGCACCACTGATTGCGGTTGTGGCGCCACTGGAAAATCAGGTTTATCTGCCGATGCTGATGCGGTAGGCGACCGGAAACGGGGCTGGGCATAGGGTTCCGCGGAATCCAAAAGGCGAAAGGCAACATTGCCGCGCACTCGCCACTCGTACCACCGGGCAGATCACAGTGATCTGCCCGGCTTTTGTGCAACCATGGCCCGGTTGCCCGGCGGTACCCTGGATTTTAGCGCAGCAACCCCAACTCTCCGGCGCGCACCAGCGCCTGTGTGCGGCTGGCGGCGTCGAGTTTGGCGAAGATGCGGTTGATATGTTTTTTGACCGTGCTCGGCGCCACCACTAACTGCGCGGCGATGGCGGCATTGTCGAGGCCGGCGGCGATCAAGCGCAACACCTCAAGCTCGCGGATGGTGAGCGCATCGTCGCCTGATGGCTCGGCGGGCCATTCGTCCAGGGCCGCCAACAGGCGAGTGTAACCTTCCGGCTCGCCCAGAGTGCGCGCTGCCGCCACAAGCTGCCGGGCCTCGGCCTGTCGTCCAAGGCCGCGCAACGCCAGCGCCCGCAACACCATCGTTTCCAGCAGGCTGCGCCCGCGTCCGCCCGCTTCGGCCAGTGGTGCGAGGCGGTTCAGCAATGCGAGTGCTTCATCGTAGCGGCCTATGGCGAGCAGAATCCGCGCCCGGCCGAGATCGACCACTTCGTCGATCAAGCCGAGACCACTGCTCTCCCGGCTTTCGTGCAGCCATGCGACGGCGGCCCTGCGATTGCCGCGTTGCAAGGCTAATTCGGCCTGCAATACATCGAGCGAGCAACAAAAAACAGTGGCGTGTGACTGTTCGGCCAATTGTGCTGCCGCCGCGAGATGAACCTCGACCCGATCCAGTTGCTCGTGGGCCAGCGCGATCTCGGCCAGCGCCAGCAACGCCTCTAATCCGGCGGTGTCACCAAGCAGAGTGCGTTGTTGCGCCACCGGGCCGATCAAGTGTTCGGCGGCTGCAAGATCACCCCGCTCGGCGGCGATCATGCCCAACCCGACCCGGGCGATCTCGACCATGTGCTGATCGGGGGCACCGACGCGGGCCGCCAACTCGTGGGCCTGCTGATAGATCCGCTCGGCGGCCCGCAATTGCCCACGCAGGATCAGTACCTCGCCCAACTGTACCAGTGCGATAAACTCGATCAACAGATTCGCGCCGGCGTGGGCGATCCGGATCGCTTCGCGGTAGGTAGCTTCGGCGGCGCGGGCATCGCCGGCAAGTTGGATATGCAAGCCGCGACCCACGGCGGCAATTGCACGCAGAAACGGCACATCGCTCCAGGCCTCGCCGTGTAATGCCGCAAGCTGCTCGGGATCGGGCAGCCGACCGCGCAAGACCGCGATGATCGCGCTCATGGTGCGCCGTTCAGCCGCCAATGCGTCAAGCGGCTCGGATAACGCCAGAGTCTCGGCGCCGGCCAGATCGCCGGCCAGCACCAGCAACCAGCCGCCCAACATCGCCAGGTGTGGGCGCCGCCGCAACGACTCGGGCAACGCCTCAAGCCAGGAGCGCAGGGTCACAATCTCGCCGCGAATAAGCATATCCCGGCCAAGCGTGGCAAGCAGATCGGCGGCCAGCGGCCAATCGGCGGCGGCAAGGGCATAGCTCATCGCCTCGTCGGGCAACTGGTGGGCGGCCAACCAGTGGGCGGCGCGACTACGGAGTTGTACGGCCAGAAGCGGTGATTCACGGGCAAGCTGGGTACGCAAAACATCGGCGAACAACTGATGGTAGCGAAACCAGTGCCGGTCGGGATCGAGCGGGATCAGAAACAAGCCGCGTCGCTCAACCTGATCGAGCATGCGCCGACTCCATGCCGTGTCGCCGGGCGGATCGAGCAGGGCTGCACAAAGCGGCGCATTCAGGCGATCGAGCACGGCGGTGCGCAGCAGGAAATCGCGCAACTCGGGCGATTGGCGCGCCAGCACCTCGGCGGCGACATAATCGAGCAAGAGCGGAGTTGCGCCGCTGAACACGGCCGGTTGTGCGGCGGGAAGCGGCTGATCGTGGCTGCTGAGCGCCGCCAGAATCAAGCCGGCGCCCCAGCCTTCGGTGCGGGCCACCAGAGCATCGACGGCGGTGGGATCGAGTTGGGCGCCGAGGAATTCGGCCAGCAACTCGGAGGCTTCCGGCTCGGTAAAGCGCAAATCGACCGCCCGCACCTCCAGCAAGCGGCCACGCACCCGCAGCCGATCCAACGGCAACGGCGGACGCTCCCGGCTGATCAGCACCAGCCGCAACTGCGCCGGCGCATAATCGAGCAACTCGGTTATCCCGTGATGAATGGTGGGCGTCGTAATCACATGGTAATCGTCCAGCACCAGGGCCAGGGGTGCGGAACGCAGCGCCAACGCACTCAGCAGCGCCGCCGCCAGTGGGCCGGACTCACCGCCGGCGCGGCGTCGAGCCAGGCATCAGCTTCAGCAAGCAGATTCGGATCAACCTGTCGTAACGCCGCAAGCAGATACCGCCAGAAGCGGGCCGGATCATTGTCGCGCTCGTCGAGAGCCAGCCATGCCGCCGACGGACTGTCGGGGCGGGCGAGTGCCTGGGCGATCAGGGTCGTCTTCCCGGCGCCGGCCTGAGCGACCACCAGCGTCACACTTTGCGCGCGCTGCAAGCCCAGCCGCACTTGCAGCCGATCACGCGCCACCAGCAGCGGGCGCAACGGCGGCGGAAACAATTTAGTTAGCAGGAGTGGTTCACTCATTGTAAGATACAGGAATACGCCTTATCACCTCGTTCGCCCGCAGCCCTCAACCCGCAGCCCGCAGCCCTGATTACAAATCCCTGGCGATTTCTTCATCTGGACGCTATTTCGTGCTGCTTGCCGTTTATAGTAGGCGTAATAGCATATCGTGTCCAGCTTGCGCCGCAAACCCAGCGCCGAATCGGAAAGGATACGCGACAGTGGCTGACAGGGTGATAGTGCAGGAAAGCACGGTTCGCATTCTGCATTCTGCATTCTGCATTCGTTCCAGCCTGGAGGGGCTTGCATGATTCAGCTCGGGCCATATATTCCTGCGGCAGCGCCGCTGTTCACTTTCACGTTATCGATTCAGGCCGGCGATCTCAGGCAGCACTGGGAACGCTGCAATATGCTGGCGAACTATGTCGCCGGGTATGTCGCCTTCCAATTCCCCGAGCGGGAATGGGCCGAAAACCTCATCTCCACCGTAACAAACGAACTCCTGGAAGCACTGGTGTTACTCGCACCGGATGCGAGCGATGTTGCATTCACCGTTCGCCAGTATGCCGATATTCTGGAATTGCAACTGAGCCACCACTTGCGCAGCGAGCTTGCAAGCGCGTATGCCGCATTTCTGGCCGAATTGCAGGGCAAAGAGGACGATCGCTACCTCGAACAACTCCGCCACGCCGAGCGGCCGGACCCCGGTTTTAATCAGTTGGGCCTGCTGATGCTGGCCCATGATTTTCACGCCCGGTTCAGCGCCTATCGCGAATCGTCCGTCGCACCTATCATCGTTGTTGTCAGCATTCCGACCACGGAGATCGCCGCATGAGCCAGTTTACCGGCAATACCTACCGCCTGCGCTACGATCCGCTCAACCAGCAGGTTGATTTTGAGGGCATCTTGCGCCTCGCCGGCGACGAAGAAGTGAGCGCAGTGCTCAGCTATCTCGCTGAAGTCCACGATCAGGTGAGCGGAACATTGCGCCTGAGTTTCCGCCGCCTGCGCTATATCAATGCCGAAGGTATGCGCCTGCTCTCGCTGTTTGTGGCCTTCGCCCGCGGGCGCAATGCGCTCACGGTGAAACTGGTGGCGTCGAGTGTATTGGCCTGGAGCATGCGCCTGCTGCCGAATCTGCGCAGCCTCTGGGATGGGGTCGAACTTGCCGTCCACGACCAGGATTTCTACGGCAGCCAGGAGATCATCGAGGATACGGCCTTTATCCCGTTGTTACGCAATCAGACGCGGATTATCTGGCCGCAGGAGCGCGAGATTTTGGAGCGCCACGGGTTGCGGCGCGGCATGCGGGTGGCCGATATTTGCTGCGGCTGCGGCGATGTCGCACTGCTGGTGGCGCGCGAATTCAGCCCGCGCTATGTGCTCGGCGTCGATCATTCCGAGCCGGCGATCGGGTATGCGCGCAATCTGCAAAACGAGTTCGAGCTGAGCAATGTCGAATTTCAGCGCGGCGATGCGACGGCGCTGATGATCGAGGACAACAGTTTCGATTTTGTGAGTTGCCGGCTCAGCTTGCAAATCTTCTCGCATCCCGAACAGATTATGCGTGAGTTGGTGCGGATCACACGGCCCGGCGGGCGGATTTATGTCACCGGCGAGGACTACGATCTGGTGATCGGCCATCCGGAAGAGGCCGCCGTGCGCTACGCCTACGAGCGTACCGCCGCATACGCCAGCGAACTCGGCGTCGATCTGCGCAGCGGCCGGAAGCTGTTCAGCATGCTCACCGATATGCGGCTCGAAACCATCCAGTCCGACCATATCGTCGTCAGTACCACCAACACCGATCGCGAAGCCTTCGCCACCGTGGTGGAAAGTTGGCGCGATTTCACCGTTGAGCAGGTCGGCGGCAGCCTGGATCTGTCGGATAAGGATCGTGAATTATTGAGCCAGGGCTATGCGGCGCATTTGCGCAGTATCCGTCGCGCCCACGGTTATGCCGCCTGGACAATTATCGCCTGCTCGGGCAAGAAGCCCCTTAGGTAGAACCATGCAGATCTTGAAACTTCCGCGCATCTACGTCAGCCGGAGCTTCCGGCGCAAACTCCTGCTGTTCGTGCTGCTGGCGGTTGTGATCACCACCGTGGTGCAGTTCCTGTTCCTGATCAACAATTTCCGTGCGATCAGCGATTTTGCGCTGCAACAGAATACCGCCGGTATGGAACGGACGGTCGAAGAATTTTTGGCGAACTACGCCCAGGAGAAGGCGGTCAGCACGAGTTTGCAGATCCAGGCGGCCCAGGCGAACCTGGGTATTCTCGGCCGCACGGCTCAGAAACTGGTGGACAATTACGACACTATTCGCCGGGATCCAAGTGTGCTGAATCTGGCCCTGTTTCAGTCGGATCTGCGTGAAGTGCGCGGGGCGCTCACCGCCAATCCCGACGATGCCTACGAGATCTTTATCCAGCCGAGCCTGGCCGATGATCCGGCGGTGTTGGAATTGGTGCAAGTGAGCGGGTTGCTCAACCTGAGCATGGATGCCGTGGCCGCCGCCGACCCGAACACGAATTTTATCTATTTTGTGGGCGGCGAAGATGCGCCTTTCACCCGCGGCTACCCGAACATCGGCCTGATCAATGTCGTCGGCGACAATATCGACCTTGATTTCTGGCAGGACTATTTTCCCGGCAGCGTCGAGAATTGGTCGCGCTGGTATCGTGATCCGGCCCTGCAGGCCGAGATCCCCTCGCCGATCACCGTGATCGGCCCCTACGCCGACGCCGCCGGTCAGGGCGCCGTGGTAACCATGTTCTACCCGCTCTGGGATTACCAGAATGACCGTTTTGCCGGGGCGGTCGGGGTGGATATTCGGCTCGACTCGATTATCGAGAACATTCTCTCGTTCCGGGTGGCCCGCACCGGCTTCGCGTTTTTGATGAACGGCAGCGGCGAAGTTGTAGCCATGCCGGAGATTGGTTTTCAGTTGTTCGGGATCGACCTGACGCCGATCAATCAGGGTAGCCTGACATTCTATAGCGGTGCGTTGGCCAACTCGAACAGCCCGGCGGTGCAGGAGTTGGCGGCGGCGATCCAGACTAGCGATCGTGGGTTGCTGAACCTGGATCTGGCCCGCGAAGGCGAAGAACCACGCCGTGAACTGATCTCTTACGCCAGTTTGCCGGCGCTCTCTAATCCGGCCTATGGCCGCGATAGCTGGAAGATCGTGATTGCGGTGCCTGAGGCGGAAGTGTTTGAAGTGCTGAATGAGACCGACGCCGCCGTGAATGCCGAGCGCAACCGGATCAGCCTGCTTTCGCTGGCGATTGTGTTTAGCTCGGTGGTGTTGGTGAGCCTGATCGCGGTGCGCTTCTCCTCAAGCGCTACGCGCGACCTGCGCACTCTGGCGGCGGCGGCCCGGCAAGTGTCGGCCAAACAGTACGACACCGATTTCCGGATCGAGAGCAGCGACGAGATCGGGCAACTCGGCCACACATTCCAGTCGATGACCCGCGAAATTCGCGATTACACCACCAACCTGGAACAAAAAGTCGCCGAACGCACTGTCGATTTGCAGCGGGCGAACAACGAGATCAGCCGCTTGAATTCGCAACTGCGCGACGAAAATCTGCGCCTCGGCGCCGAACTTGATGTCGCCCGGCGCTTGCAGATGATGGTGCTGCCGCCCGAATCGGAGACCAGTGCCGTTACCGAGTTGGATATCTCCTGCTTCATGCGGCCGGCCGATGAAGTGGGCGGCGACTACTATGATGTGTTGCAAGTCGGCGATACGGTCTATCTCGGCATCGGCGACGTAACCGGCCACGGTTTGCCGGCCGGAATTATCATGCTGATGGCCCAAACCGCCTTCCTGACCCTTTCGCAGAGCGGCGAGGACGATATGGAGCGGATCGTCAGCTTGCTGAACAGCGTGCTGTACCGCAACATTGTTCGCATCCAGGAAGACAAAAACATGACCCTGGCGGTGCTTCAGTACCGCAACCGGGCCGTGCGGATCGTCGGCCAGCACGAGTCGGTGCTGGTGTGTCGCGTCGATGGTGCGGTCGAAGTGATCGACACCATGGATCTCGGCTTGCCGATGGGTTTGGAGGAGAATATCAGCGAGTTTGTCGCGATGAAACAGCTTGAGTTGGCGAGCGGCGATGTGATGCTGCTGTATACCGATGGCGTAACGGAGGCCGAAAACGGGGAGCACAAGCAGTTCGGGATCGGCAATCTTATTCTGAGCCTGGCCAATGCCCGCGACGGCTGCGCCGAGCAGATCAAGCAACACATCATGGACGATCTGTACGCATTTATCGGCGACACCCGCATCTACGACGACATCTCGCTGCTGGTGGTGAAACAGAGGTAGTGTCGAGCGCAGCACCGGCTCTGTCGATGCTGCGCCCTGGCTGAGGAATGTATGAACGACACCGCAACGATAGGCACCTGGCAGGAAAAGGCCGATTTCACCGTTTTGAGCCGGCAAACCATGCATCTCAGTTCCGAACAACTGGCCCGCCACTGGCGGCGATGCAGCCTCAGCGCCGACTTCTGGTCGCGCTACAATGCGCTGTTCGTGCCGACAACGGTGGAGGCGAGGCGGTTGCGCCGCAGCGACCTTGAGCATGTGCTGGCGTATCTTCTGAACGAACTGTTTGAGAACTGCGCCAAATTCAGCGGCGGCGCCCTGAGCGATGTCCAGTATGAATGCCTGGTGGGCGCCGACTGTATGCGCGTGACATTGACCAATCATATTCGACCGGAACGGCGGGAATCCTTTGCGACATTTATCGCAGAGTTGCTGAGCGGCGATCCTGATGAGTTATACTTTGCGCGACTGGAAGCGAATGCCGAAAGCGATAGCGAAGGATCGGGATTGGGTTATCTGACGATGATCAAAGATTACGGCATTCGCTTCGGTTTCCGTTTCGCTCCCGCCGGCCCCGACAGCGTTGCCGTGAGCGTTCAGGCCCTTGTGCAGTTAGAGGAGAGATGACATTATGACAACTGAGCAGATCCAGGGCGATGAGTATCGCGTCGAATTCAGCCCGAGCGAAGGTGCGGTGCGCTTCGAGGGTACGGTGCGCCTACAAACTAGTGACGACTATGCGCCGATCACGGCACTGTTGCACCAGGCCCATGCCGCCGCCGCCGGTGGCAGCTTAAGCCTGGATTTTCGCCGGCTGCAATTCCTGAACAGCTCCGGGATCAGCATGATCAGCAAGTTTGTGATCAACGCCCGTAAACAGGATCAGGTCGCACTAATAGTGCTGGGCAACAGCGACATCTACTGGCAACAGAAGTCGCTCGGCAACCTGCAAAAGCTGTGGCCGAAAGTCACGATTGAGATTGGATAGCGAGATGAGTGACAGCGCGCCGAAATCCGCTTCGCGGCAGCGATCGACCGGTGGCGTGGCGGCGCTGCGGGCGCGGATCACGGAATTGGAGAGCGACCTGTCGGATATGCAGTTGCTCTACGAAACCACGATGGAGCACGGCACGGCGCTGGAAAATGAGTTGATGCGCCAGAATCAGCTTATGGAACAATTGCGCGACAAGATGCGCCGCTATCTGTCGCCACAGTTGTACCAGGCGCTGCTTGGCGGCAGCGCCGCGCCCGACACCCGCAGCCATATGCGCGTCAAGCTGACGGTCTATTTCTCCGATATGGTCGGCTTCTCCGATCTGACCGACGCAATCGAGCCGGAATTGCTCTCCGAAGTGTTGAACAGTTATCTCACCCGCATGTCGGAGATTGCGCTGGCCCACGGCGGCACGATCGACAAATTCATCGGCGACGCGATTATGGTCTTCTTCGGTGCGCCGGAGTTCAGCGACGACGCCGATCATGCCCGGCGCTGCATACGGATGGCGCTGGAGATGCGCGAGGCGCTGTTCCAACTACGCGAGGAATGGCGCCCGAAGGGCATCACCCGCGACTTACGGGTGCGGGCGGGGATCAACACCGGCTACTGCACGGTCGGCAACTTCGGCAGCGAACATCGCATGGACTACACGATCATCGGCGGGCAGGTCAATCTTGCCTCGCGGCTACAATCCGCCGCCCCACCCGATAGTATTTACCTCTCCAGCAGCACCTATAGCCTGGTAGAAGAGATGATCGAGGCGCGGCATCTCGGCCCGCGCCAGGTGAAGGGCATCGCCGCGCCGGTCGATGTCTGGGAGTTAGTCGGGCTACGCGGCGATGTCGATGCCGCCAAGCCCTACCTGGACGTGCAACCGGATTCGTTGCGACTCGGCGATCTGCAATTGCGCCTGGCCGAACTGACGGTAGCCGAGCGCAGTGCGCTGCAACGAGCACTGGCGCGGGCGTTGTACCAATTGGGCGCCATGGATTAGCGAATCATCACCCTGCCATTCACCCGCAGGTGTACGCGGGCGAAGCAGGTGTACAGGTATGCTGGGGCCATGTAATCGATCAATTCGATGGAGGCAGGCCCCATGCAGACCGATATTTCGCCACGCTCACACCCGATCGATGCGGTTCAGGCACCATTACCGCCCGGCCCGCGCGGATTGCCGTTGCTTGGCTCCGTACTCGACTTTGGGCGCGATCCACTTGGCTTTCTGAGCACAACCGCCCGCACCTACGGCGATGTTGCGCGGGTCGCAGTTACCGGCGGTGCATTCCACCTGCTGGCACATCCCGAGCAGATCGAGGATGTGCTGGTGAGCCGCAATCGCAACTTCCCAAAAGAGAATATCGAACTTCTCCGCAACAGCACCGACTATCTGCTGTTCGGGTTGGGCCTGCTTACCAGCAACGGCGCATTCTGGCTGCGCCAGCGTCGGTTGGCCCAACCTGCCTTCCACCGCCAACGCATCGCCGGATACAGCCGGGCGATGGTGGCCCATACCGAGCGGATGCTGAACGGTTGGCAGGATGGGCAGCGTATTGATGCCCATAGCGCAATGATGGATCTGACATTGCATATTGTGGCCGAAACCCTTTTCGGCGCCAGCGAAAGCGTCGATGCCCACGAAGTCGGCGCGGCCTTGGGCGTGGTGATGGATGTATCGGCGGCAGAGTTGGGCCAACCAATTCAGATCCCGGTCAACATCCCAACCCCGAGCAATCTGCGCTTCAAACGGGCGGTTGCCAGGCTCGACAACGTGATTGCGCGCTTGATCGCCGAGCGTCGGGCAGCGAGCGACACCGCCGAGCGGGCGGATCTGCTGGCGATGCTGATGGCAGCCCGCGACGAAGACGGCAGCGCAATGAGCGATAAGCAACTCCGCGACGAGGCGGTGACACTCTTTCTTGCCGGCCATGAGACCACGGCGCTGGCATTGTCGTGGACGTTCTTGTTGCTCAGTCGCAATCCGCAGGCCCGTGAACGGCTCGAACAGGAACTGGATCGCGTACTGGCCGGGCGCACACCAATGCTGGAAGATCTGCCGCAACTCAGTTACACCGGATTGGTGCTCAAAGAGAGCATGCGGATTTATCCACCGGCCTGGATTCTGAGCCCGCGTGTCTCGGCGGCCGATACCACCATCGGCGGCTACCGCACACCAGCCGGTACGCAACTTGTAATCAGCCCCTGGGTGACGCAGCGCGATCCACGCTGGTTCGCCGAGCCTGAGCGCTTCATCCCCGAGCGTTGGGAAGATGGGTTGGAGCAGCGCTTGCCGCGCTTCGCCTACTTCCCGTTCGGCGGCGGGCCGCGCCAGTGTATCGGCCAGAGCTTCGCACTGATGGAGGCAACCCTGATCCTGGCAACAATCGCCGCGCGCTACCGGCTGGAACCGCTGCCGGGCCGAACCATCACGCCGCAACCGGCGATCACACTGCGCCCGGTCGAGGGCCTGCATGTGACGCTTCAGAAGCGGCCTGAGGCGCAACCCTATTCCAGCATCCATCAAGCCACAGCATCTTAACAACCGGTTGCGATCCGTTCACGCAGCAGTAATACGCGGGCGTGGTAGAATCAGCATGTCCCGACCGCACCGTTAGTGGCGCACCGTTGCGCATACACTGCTGGAAGGAGGCCGCACAATGACGTGCCGCGATCGGATCGAGACCTATCTGCAAGAGCAGCGAGTTACCTACGTGACCCACCACCACACTCCCGCTTTCACCGCTCAGGGGGTGGCCGAGCACGAACACATCCCCCATCGGTATATGATCAAAGTGGTGATTGTGTTTGCCGACGGACAGATGGTGATGTTGGCCATCCCGGCATCAGAGCGGGTTGATCTGGCGAAAGTGAGTGCGCTCGTAGCGGCCCACGATGTTCGGTTGGCAACGGAAGAAGAGTTGGCGTCGGCATTCCCCGACTGCAAGATCGGCGCGATGCCACCCTTCGGCCTGCTGTACGATCTGCCGCTGTACGTCGATCGTGCATTGGCCACTGATGAAGTGGTGTTTTTCCAGGCCGGCACGCATAGCGTCGCGATGAGCTTGCTCTTCGCGGATTACAAGCGCCTGGCCCGCCCGATTATCGCTGATTTGACCCGTGAGTACAGCCGGCCGGCGCCGCTTGAACATGCCGATGTTCACGAGATGGGCGCATGGTAACGGCGTAGGGTGGGGCGTAAGAGAGCTGTGAGGCGAGGGGCGGTGGCGAGCACCAGGGTGGTCGCCACCGCCCCTCGTTCTTCATCTCGCCCGGCTTGATGTTACAATAGCGGAAGTGTGCAGGTAGCGTACCTGCCGCGATGCGGAGGGCAGCATGACGCAGCAACCGGCACGAACCGCAGTCGCCGCGCAAGCCGGCGTTTCAGGTGATGCGCAACGCGATAATACAATGACAATCTCACTTTTGAGATACAGCGGGATGGCGGCCACAGCCGATTTGCAGGCAGGTGGTGGTACTCTGGCGCCGTTGTCTACCGGCGGCACAAACGAGACGTTTCTGAGCGAACGTGTCGCGCCACTGTTGGCAACGGCCACGCGCAAGCATCTGCTGGTGCTGCAAGGCAGCGCCGAGGTTGCCGTTGAACCGCTGCTCCATCGTGTCGCTGAAGCCGTTGCCGAGCACGCCGGTCGCCTGGCCGGTCAGGGTGCGCCGATTCCTATTCGCGAGTTGATCGATCCCGACGGCTATCCCGCCGATCTGTTCACTATCCTGGCAGCGGCAACCACGCCGACGGTGATTGTCGTCGATCGGGCGACCCGCCGTCTGAGCGGATGGGATTTCGACCGGTTAGCCGCTGCCGCCGCCGAACATCGGCATGTGTTGCTGCTTTCCAGCGCCGCACCGATGAGTGCCTGGCGGCTTGCACCCGCCGAGCGCGTGTACTGGCACAATTGCGGCGATCCCGAAATCTACGAACCGAGTTATCTGCTGACCCTGCTGCTGAGCAAACTGGAGGCGTTTCGCCCCCTGGCCGATCCGGGGATTGCGGCGTACATCCAGGCTGAACTGCCGGTGCTCTGCCGCCGTCTGATGCACCCTTTCCGCGTTGGCGCCTTTGGCCGCGCCCTGCGTGAACGACGCCCGACGACTACCGACGCCGTGAATGCGCTGATCGATGAGATCGCAACCCTGGAATTGCGGACGATGATCGGGCGCTGGTTCCATCATGAGCTCGACCGGCGCGGCCAACTGTTGGCGCTCGGCCTCTCGTTGCTCGAAGGTATTGATGAGGAAAGCGCGCTCCATCATCTCGACCGGCTGTTGCAAGAACAGTGGAAACAGCCCTCGGGCGTAATCGATCGGGTCGATCTGCGGCCGCTGGATCCGTGCTTCCACATGGTTGAGCGGCGCCCGCACCGGCCGATCCTGATGTCGCGCTTCCCGGCGCAGCGCCGCACGATCGTGCAAGTGGCACTGCCGAATCTGCGCCGCTCACTCAGCCATGGCCTGTTTTACCTGGCCGAGCACATGCGTCGCTCGTTGGGCGACGCCGATGAGCCGCCGGGCGCAGCCATGCGTGCTGATCGCAGCGAGTTCCGGGCAGCGGCGGCACGTGCATTTATCGAGATCGGCGCCGGCGAACCGGATCTGGTCGAAGGCCCCTTGCTGCTGCTGGTGGCCGATGGTCGTTCCCTGATCCGCGACCGGGTCGGGCAGATCCTCGCCGCCTGGTACGAAGGCCCTTCCGCCGAGCGCATTCTGTTTATGAATCTGGTGCGCCGTTGGTTGGAACAACCACGGGCCGCATCCTTGATCGACGGGATTCGTGACGCGATCGACCCCGGCGCAATCGGTGTGGCCCGCGATTGGATTCAGGCGGCGCTCCTGGCGGCATGTTGCATCAGTGCGCGTGGGCTACGCGCAAACGAGATCCCGAATGAACTGCTGGAACTGATCCATCGGCTGTGTATGAATCCCGATCCGGCCACCCAACGTGCGATTCAGGAATGCGTGCTGGCGCAGTTGCTTCCGCTGCACCTTGAGCAACTTGATCCGTTGCTGGGCGAACTTGCCGCAACCCGCGAACTACGCATGGCACTGGTCGATCGGCTGGCAGGCCTGGCCCGCAGCGATGATCACCTCGATCAGCAAGTAGCCCTGCTGTCCATACGCTGGCAAGGATTGGCCGCCGGCGCAGTCCCGCATCAGGATGGCGCGGCGCCCACAACCACCGATCACGGCTTGATTGCCGTAACCGAGATTTACAACGCCCTGAACCGCAACGGCGGCCCCAGCAGTGCCGCTATCACCCTCGGGACAATCCGGGCGCTGCGCACTGCGCGGGTTACGGCGCGTCACCCGCAAACCCGCGAGGCCGCCGACTGGTCGCTGCTGCAACTCGGCGCCCGCGATCCGGCGCTTTGGAATGAATTGCTGGCCGGGTTTGATCCTTCTCGAACCGACTATTACGCCACGCTGCTGCGCGATCTGCATATGGCTGAACGCGCGTTGATCAACCAGGGTGCGCTGGAATTGGAATTGAACGGCCGGCGCTATAAGGTAACCCCCGACGCCGATGCGCCGCAGACAACCAGTTGTCAGTTTATCGATTATGTGCTCGCAATGGGGAAAACCGATGCCGCGTATCAGTTGGCGCTGCGGGCCGGCATTGTTATGGCGCGCGATTTCGATCTGCACGAGGCTGCCCTGATTCAGGCGCCGACAGCCCCGGTTGTCGCAGCACCACCGGCCGATCCGAAAGCCTCTAAGGCGAAAAAAGCCGATCCCCCGGCGGCGGAGGTTGTTCCGACCGCACCGACCTACAGCAAATCGGGTTTCTTCTGCGATGTGTTTTTGCCGATCTTCGTCACCCGCGATGCACCTCTGCTGCGGCCGAAGATCGAAGTGCTGTTGCCGTATGCCCAGGAAACACCCGTCGAGGAAGTACCGGCACTCGCGTATGTGCTGGACCAAAGCTGGAATCGGATCGATCGCGGCGAAACCCGTGAGATCGCCCACCGTCTGGCCGAGGCGCTCAATCTCTCGATCCTGGGTTCGCGCAGCGCCGATGTGCTGCTTGATATCCGGGCGCTACCGACGTTGTATCAAGCGCTCAAAGAGCAGAAACTCTTGAGCATGGCCATTGCGGCACTGGTGCTGGCAATCGCCGTATTGTCGGTGCTGGTGCTGATGGCCACACAGATTATGGGGTAACACGCGGCAATGAAACTACCGGCGTAGCGCCGCCGAGATCCCGCTCTGAAGCGAGCCATGGGTCATAATCCCCGATAAGTCCACCCCCAGGCCAACCAGAGTCTGGGCGACTTCGGGGCGGATGCCGGTGAGCATCACCTTTACCCCAAGCAGGCGCGCAGCCTGAGCGGCCTGAATGAGGGCGTTGGCAACCTGGGTGTCTACTACCGGTACCCCGGTGATGTCGAGAATCGCGATTTGGGCGCTCTGTTTGTCGATTCCGTGCAGCAGGGCTTCGATCACCTGCTGGGCGCGGCGCGAGTCGACGCTGCCGATCAACGGCATCACCATCACACTGTCGGTGATCGGAATAAGCGGCGTTGATAGTTCTTCCAGCGCGGCCCGCTGTGCGGCGATAATTTGCTCACTCAACACGGCCCGTCGTTGTGCTTCCTGAGCCTCCTCGCGGGCCGTTACGTCGCTCAACATGCCAAGGAACAGAATATCGCCGCGTGAATCCCGGGTTGGGCGCGCATCGCCATGCACATAGCGAATTCTACCGTCGGGACGCACAATACGACCACTGAAATGCCAGGGTGTCAGTTGCACGATCGCCTGATCGATCGAGGCCCGGCATGCAGCACGATCATCGGGATGGATGACATTCAGCAATTCGTAGGCGTCGGCGGCCAATTCGTTCACCGGGCGACCCACCAACTCCGCCAGGCGCTCGCTGGCGTACTCCATAATCCAGAGGCCGGCGCTGATCGTAAATTGAAACACGGCGCCGGGAATGTTCAGGGCGATCTCGCGAAAGCGGGCCTCGCTGGCCTGAAGTCGTTCGTCGGCCCAGCGCTGCTCGGTGATGTCGCGGCAAACAACCATCGCGCCGCGCAACGAGCCGTCGCTATCACGCAGCGGTCGGCCGCTCACCGAAACCCAGTGGCCGTCGGGCGCCTCGGCATGACGCACGAACATCGTTACATCCTGACTCTCTTCACCTTGCAGGGCAAGGGTTATCGGCAAACGATCGCTGGGAAAGGGTGTCAGCATATCCGGCAAATAGTTGCCGTAGATGGAGGCCCAATCCTCAGTTGGCGCTTCCGGATGGAGTGGGCCGAACAGGCGCTCGGCAGCCTGGTTGTACAATACAACCGTACCATCGGCATCAATAACAATGACGCCGTCGCTCATGTGTCCGATAATCAGTTCGGACAGACGATACTGGCGCTCGAGGTGTTCGGGAGATTGTGGCTGCTCAGGCATCGTCGCGGCTCCTGCTACCGGCATACGGGTGCCGGAAACGGTTCGCTATTCAGGATAGCAGGTAGATGCGACGATCGTATGACCATCGCTAGAAAACAGGGTACAGCCGGATGGGCTGAACCACTCAGGATACGCAGGACACGCAAGTTGGTACTTCATCACCCAATCGCAAAGGAGTCATATGGATTACTTTAGCAATTACCGCGATCATGTCGGCGTGAATATGGAGCGCTGGTTCAAGAGTACAATCTTCGTGAGCCCGAACATGCTGGTGGGGATGGATTGTCTGGAGCCGGGTCAGGTGCAGCCGCCGCACCGCCATGCCGGGCGCGACAAGCTGTATTTCGTGATCAGCGGCAGCGGCGAGTTCACGATTGGGACGGAAACGCGCCGGCTTGATCCCGGCGAGCTGGCGTGGGCGCCTGCCGACACGACGCACGCAGTGGTGAATGTCGGTGATGAGCGGCTGACGATGCTGATCGCGATGGCGCCGGAGCCGAAGTAACATCATTTGCGGGCAGCCGGCAGCATATTCCAGAGCGCGCCGATAGCTCCACCGGCCAGCAACACGGCGATCACCGGCGGGCGCCAGAACAGCATTGTCAATGCGGCGCCGGCCACAAGCCCGATCGTGAAGATCAGGCTCGCCCAACCTTCGCGGCGCGCTACACTGATGATTGGACGAACCATCTGCCAACTGAGCAACAAACCTAAACCGACGGTTCCGGGCACCACGCCGCGCAGCGCCGCCTGCATCAACGGCTGATCGCGCACCTGCGCGTAGCCGGCGGTCAGTAAAGCCGTGATAGTGATACTCGGCAAGAGCAGGCCGACAAGTGCCAGCACTGCACCCGGCGCCCGGACGAGTCGCCATCCGATCAGGATCGTCAGCCCAAGTAAATTGATTCCAGGCGCAATCTGGCAGATGCCCCAGGCACGAGTAAACTCGTCTTCACTCATCCAATGCTGACGCTCAACCACCTCGCGCCGAATCAAGAGCAAGGTCGCCGAGCCGCCGCCCCAACTCTGGATGCCGAGCAGAAACCAGATCCGAAAGAAGTGTGCGAGCGAGATCGGTGGCAATGGCGTCATAAGGATCTATCTACGCCCCGGAATCGCTCGCATCCACCACCGCCTGAGCGATCTGGTCGCTGCGGCCCTGCGGCAGATAGACATAGCGCCCGCCGAGCCATTCGGCGAGTTGGCGGGCTTCGCCGCGGCTGACATAGCTGCGTTGAGTATCGATCACGACGGCGCCGATCCCGGCGGCGCGCAGACGCCCACTCAGCGCCTTGACTTCGTCGCGGGCCAGAGCAGTTCGTTCATCTTTGCTATGGTTCGGGTCGGGTCGCAGCGGCACATTCGGCCGGCCGTCGGTGATCAGCACCAGCGTTGTGCGATGAATCCCGCGCGAACGGGCCTGCTCGGCCGTCTGGTAGGCGCTGAGCAACGCCGCCGCCAGCGGCGTACCGCCGCCGGTGGGCAGGACATCGAGGGCGCGTTTGGCCAGTTCGACACTCTGCGAGGGCGGCAGCAACAATTCGGCGCGATCGCCGCGAAATGCCAGCAGCGCCACTTGATCGCGATGGACGTAGGCCTGTTGCAGCAGCGCATTCACCGCACCTTTGGCCTGGCGCATGCGATGGAGCGCCATAGAGCCGCTGGCATCAACCACAAAGCAGAACAGCGTTCCGGCCTTGCTGCGATACTGCTTGATCTGGAGATCCTCGGCCTTGAGCCGGATCGGCGACTGCGAACTCCGCGCGCTCGGCTTACGGACGGCTTCGGCTTTACGCGACGGTTGCCAGGGAGCGGCGGCGCGCAAGGTTGCAATGACATCGAGCCGGCCTTGCGAAGGCATGCCCGGCACCGAGCGAATGTGGCGACCGCGCCGGCCCGAGGTTGCGCCGCGCGAACCGCTGCGGCCATTGCGCCGGATGGTGAATGTCGTCTCAAGAATATCCGGCGGGATATCGGTCTCCAGCGCCGACAACACCAGATCCTCGACACTCAGATCATCGGGTGGCGGCGGCGGCTGGGCCTCGTCGTCATCCTCGTCCTGATCATTGCTACTCTCACTCGGCGGCGGTTGTTCCGGTTGCGGTTGGGCCGGCTGCTCCTCAGGCGGTTGCTCGGCGAACTGCGGGGCGCGCGTGGCGCGGGGCAAGAGCACCAGGCGCACCGCGCGCTCCAGATCCTCGTCCTCAACCGCTTCGCGACCGGCCAGCGCTGCATTTGCGATCGCGGCCCGCACGGCAAAGATATCGGCCCGATGTCCTTCAACACCGAGTGCGAGGGCGGCCTCGGCCAGCCGGCTGATCTGCGCGTCGCTGATCTGTACCGTGGGCAGCAACTCGCGGGCGCCAAGCACCAACGCATACAGCAGATCGTCCTCTTCGGCCAATTCCGCCAGTGGATTGGGCGGGTTCGCGCCGTTGCCGTTTTTCGCACTATGCCGCTTACGGATTCCCTGTTGCAGGCGGTTGCTGTCTACGCTGAGATTGCGACGCACCACTTCGCTGCGCGAGCGGGCCGGCGCCTGGGCAATTGGCGCGACAATCAAGCCGATCCGGTCGAGCAGATGGTGGCGCGGCCGGCCTTCGGCCGGATCATAGGTGGCAACGAGAGCAAAATCGGCGCACTCAACCACACTGATCCCCTCGCGCTCCACCCGTACCACACCGCTGTCCACCGCAGCCAGCAAATGATTGATAATGCTGTCGTCGAGCAGATTAACGCCGTCGGCATACAGCAAACCGCAATGGGCGCGGGCCAACAAACCACTGCGATGCACCCGTTCGCCGCGAGCGAGCGTCGCCTCAAGATCGAGGCCGCCAAGCAAGCGATCCTCGGTAACGCCGACCGGCAACTCAACCAGGTGGCCGTCCCAATGCAGTTCCGGCGCAGCATGCTGGCCGATCATATGGGCAAACGCGCGCACCAGGGTACTCTTGCCGGTTCCGACACCGGCGGCGAGGGCGACGCCGCGCAGTTCGGGATCGACGGCGAGCAACAATAAGGCCTGACGAGCGGTATCCAGGCCGACCAGGGCCGAGAAGGGAAGAGAGGTGTAGGTTTCCACGGCCCGCCTTAGTTCAACACTTCGTCGATCGCCCGCTCGATCCGCACGGCGTCGTCTTGCGTCTCCAGCGGATCTTTGCGCAGGCGATGGCGCAACGAGAGAATCGCGATCCGTTTCACATCCTCAATCCGAACGGTATCGTGGCCTTCAAGCGCAGCCAGCGCAGTTGCGGTACGGCTCAGAGTCAACTCGCCGCGATGGCCGTCGATCTCCAGTTTGACACACAACTCGGCGATCTTGAACAGCACCGAGTCGTCGAGTTCGACGTTGGGCAGACGCTTCTGGGCCGCCTTGATCTTACGCTGGAGCTTGGCGGTCTCCTTTTCCCAGCGTTCGGCGAAGGCGAATGGATCGTTATCATAATCGCGGCGGCGCTTGACAATCTCGACCCGCTCGGCAACATCGGTGATCGTGGTGATGCGGGCGTGCAAGCCGAAGCGATCCAGCAACTGCGGGCGCAAGTCGCCCTCTTCGGGATTACCGCTGCCCACCAGCACAAAGCGAGCCGGGTGACGCACACTCACACCTTCGCGCTCGACCACATTCACGCCGGAGGCAGCCACATCGAGCAGCACATCGACAAGGTGATCTTCCAGCAGATTAACCTCATCGATGTACAGAAAGCCCCGATTGGCCCGGGCAAGCAGGCCGGGCGCAAAGGCCTGAATACCGGTCGTCAGGGCGCGCTCAATATCGAGCGTCCCGCAGACCCGGTCTTCAGTTGCGCCGAGCGGCAGATCGACCACCGGAACCGGGATCGAGGTTGCGGCCGGCTTCCGATGTGCGACCGCATGAGCATCTTTACCGGACTTCGCGGGCACCCCGTCGATCCGGCAGTGATCGCAGAGACCGGCGGTGCGTTCGGGAGCACAGGCATACAGACAACCGGCCACCGCCCTGATCGGCGGCAGCATGGCAGCAAGGGCGCGCACCGCAGTAGATTTGGCGGTACCGCGATGGCCCATCACCATCACCCCGCCAATGCCGGGGTTGACAATACAGAGCAACAGGGCCAACTTCAACTCAGCTTGACCGACGAGGGCAACAAACGGATATGGCGGTACAGCCATTGTGGAAGAAGGAGTAGCGCCATTGGGTGAGGTTTCGGCCGAAGCCGTAGATGCAATACTCATAAAACACGCTGTGAAGGCCGCTACCGAGCATTGTATGTACATACTCGGCGGCGGCCCTCGCACTGCTACACGAATTACGAACCAACCGTCAGCGGGTAGTGCGTTCCGGCATCGAACCACTTGCGGGCTTGCGCTGGCCGCGACCCGTGCGGCGGGCGAATGCCGTTACATTTGTCCAGAGAAACGTGAGGGCCAATGCGAGAACCGTGATAATCAGGCTGGCCCAGCAGATTAGCGCCGGGGCAAAAGGCCCAATCATCTGCGTCGCTTCACCAAGTCCTTCCGGCATGGATCACTCCTGTCTAGCCTCGCGTGCTTGTGCGCCATACGAAGGCATTATCACTTCACGCATTTTTTGTGGATCGATACGAAAGTTCTCGATCAATTCTACCACATAACGGAAGTGCTTCTGAGGGATTGCGACGAACAATTCCGCCGGATCGAGGCGGTTATGCATGCGCCCTCCGCCGTCACCGATCGCGAACACGGAATTGCCGGTTATAAAGGGCGCGGCAAAGATCGACGAGCAGGCCGAAGCGCCCAATTCCCCCACCGGAAAGGTGCCTTCGCGCACACTTGCGGCGCCGGCGATCTGCATGGCGCGTTGCGGATCGACGACACAAATGAAGAGATCTACATCCACGCCTTCAGGAACATCATCGAGTGGAGCAGCCGCCAGCGCGTTAATAACGCCCGCCGGGAGCGAATGGCTCTGGCGCTTGTTGCAGGCGGCGGCTTCGGGGGTGTAAAAGCCCTGCGCGTCGGTCAGGTACTCGCCGGCGGTAATGTAGGTATCGGCCTGTGCATTCCAACCCAGATGATACTGGCCGACCCAGCAATCGTGGTTGCTGCGATCGACATAGATTCGGCGGCCCTGCTCGGCGGCACGAACAATCCCACAGGCCACGATCTGCACCGGCTCGTAGCCGGGCGGTGGGCCGGCACGACAATAGGTGATTGCCACCGGCCGGCGCTTCACACGGAACTTCTCGACCAGAAGTTGATTCAGATAGTGCAGATCGACGGTTTCGCTCATAGTATCCACTCAGTACGCTCTGTCAGTTGTTATTCCGTACGGAGCCGTAGGCGCGCGAAGGACGCAGCCTTATGGGAGATTCTTCGCTCTGCTGCGGCTCGGAATACCTGGGTGAAAGAGCGGCTCAATGCGTCGGCATATGCGACCTTTGTCGCATTGATCACCTTCGCCACCACAGATTAATCTGTTCCGGCGATTCTGCGCCGCTTACGTCGCACGAGCGACACCAGCACCAGTACTGCGCGACAAGCCACCAGCGTACGCGGCGGTGCCACGGGGCAACCACGTAATCGGGCAGTTCGCGAATCGCCGGTTTCAGTTGTTTCATGACGGTTTCCGTGTGGTACGCGTCAGCGGTATAACGGGCTAGCCGGGCGACGAAGATCGACATAGCGATAGGCCTCGCCGGATTTTTGCAGCGCGGCAAGAATCGCGATCTTGCTGTCCATCTCCTCGTCGTTGCCCATGCAGATCGTGGTATGGCCGTCGATCGTCAGGGTCAGGCCCTTCTTCGGATCGCGATTCGCCTCGGTAACATACAGACCCAACTCCTTGAGCAAGCGCGTCGCAACGCCGCTCATTACCGGGTCCATGTCGGGTTTCGCACCCACCGCCTGCTGCATCAGGCCAAGCTCGAAGGTTGGGATCTGCCGCACATTGCGCCCGCCGAAGAGTTCGTCCGCATTGGCGCCATCAGGCACGATATCGGGTTCTTCAGCGCCGAAAACACCCAGGAACTCTTTGTACTCCAGCGGCCGGACAGCATGCATATCGACGGCCGGAGTGGTACGGGTCGCGATCTGGTTGGCCAGGCGGCTGAAGATCGCGTTAAATCCTTCGTCCACCAGGGCAAGTTGGCAGGCGTCGGCCAATTCGCGGATCTTGCGATCAAGCGGAATATGCGCCAGCACCGGCAGATTGATCTGCTCGGCAAAGCGATCGGCAACACCGCTGCCGTCGTCGCGATTAACCACCAGGCCCAGCAGGCGGGTGCGCCCGCCCATCTTGCTGAAATACTTGGCGGCGCTGGCGATATTGTTGGCCGCATACAGGCTCTGGCGGTCGTTGCCGCAAAGAATGATCACCTCTTCGGCCAACGAACGCGAGAGCGGGGTTGCAAAGCCGCCGCAGACCACGTCGCCCAGGAAATCCATCACCACATAATCGAGCGCCCACTGGCTCATGCCGAACTTTTCAAGCGTATCGAAGCCGAAGGTAATCCCGCGCCCGCCGCAACCGCGGCCAACTTCGGGGCCGCCGATCTCGCAACCATACACCATTGCCGCGCCCTGCATGATCGCCGTTTTGAAGATCACATGCTCAACTTTGAGTTCGTCTTCACGCCCGGCCTCTTTGTAGTTGCGCCAGACATCGCCGAGCGTCGGCAGACTTACCCCGCCGAACAGTGCATTACAACTGTCGTGCTTCGGGTCGCATCCCAGTTGCAACACCCGGTTCTCCATCAAGGCAAGTTTACTGACCAGGTTGGTGGTGAAGAATGACTTGCCCATTCCACCTTTACCATAGACAGCCAGCATCCGTGCGTTCGAAGTTCCGGATTGTTTGGGGTTCGCGGGCATAGGATTCCCTTTAACATGCAGAATTCAGTATTCAGAATGCCGCATATGGTAACACTCCCAGATTGACGTTTCCGAACGCCGCAAACCTACTGCTGCGGCGTAACCGATCCTGACTTCTGCCGTACGAAATTCCGCGCCGAGCGAAGCCAACTCCGCATTCCGCATTCTGCATTAAGAATTTTGGGGCCATTCAACCACCAGCTTCAAACAACTCGGATCTTCCAGCGCCAACCGGTAGGCGGCCTGAATGCGATCGAGCGGCACCCGATGGGTGAGCAGACCATCGACCTTGAGTTCACCGGAGGCGATCAGATCGCGCACCTGCGGCAATTCGCCGTCGGCGCCGAACTGCCACTCGCGGGCGACCAGAATTTGCGCCTCGCGCATGAACACCGGCGCATAGGGGATGTGGATCGTGTCGTAGTAACCGAGCAACAATACCCGGCCGTGATTAGCCAGCAGCGGCAAAGCCCCGGCCAGCGCCGTCATCGAGCCGGTCGCCTCAATCAGCACATTGATATTACCCTCGGTGATCGCCTCGTCGAGCGACTCGCGGGTTATATCAATCACCTGATCGGCCTCGCTGGCCGCCAGACGCACCCCGACCCGATCGGCCACGGCGATGTATTGTGCGCCGGCGATGCGAGCCAGGCGCGCGGCAAGCTGACCGACGATGCCCTGCCCGAGCACCAGCACCCGGTCGGAACGGCGGATCTGGCTAAGATTGATCCCATGCAACGCAGTCGCGGCCAGCGCCAGCACCACCCCGGTGGCCGGGTCGATTCCATTCAAAGGCACCACCCGGTCGGCTTCAACCGTGAGCAACTCGCTCTGGCCGCCCCAGGCCGGATTGACGCCACGAAAGCAGCGCGCGCCGCCGACATACACCCACTGGCCGAGCAGGTCTTTCGGGGCTTTGTTACCGACCTGAATCACCTGGCCGACGGTTTCATAGCCGGGGACAACCGGGAACAGCAGCGCCGGATGCGGCATCCGGCCATCGAGCAACATGCGTTCCGTACCTGCGCTGATCGAGGTATAGGCGGTACGCACCAGCACATCATCGGCACGAGGATCCATTACCTGCACGGTGCGTAACTCAACGGTGTTGCGCTTAGGAATGACCACTGCTTGCGACTTCAAAGGCATGGCAACCGTCGCTTTCTAGTCCGCCGGGATCGACGGATCAGTCGGAGAACCGACTCATATTGTCGGTTCGGCCGCACGTAATGCCCGGCGCTGACGCGCCGACTTGACACCACGCACGATAAACTGGGCCGCATTAAGAAGGTAGGTCACGTATGCACCAACCATCACCCACATAATGGTTCGTTCGTCAGCGCCCATCCAAATGACGACAAAGTAGGCATTGTGGGTCAGAATGGCGATCAGGTTGCCGAGATCCTCCCAGAAAAACTGAGGCGCCATAAAATAATGCCCAAAGACATCGTGTTCCCAGAACATACCGGTGATGGTAAGCGCCCAGATCAAGGCGATCTTGATCCAGACGCTGATCGTGGCGATCAAATAGCCTTCGCCGGTCATCAAGTAACGAATCACCAGGGCAAAACTGATGATGAAAAAGAGAAATTGGATCGGCGCAAGAATGAATTGCACTCGGGTCCAGGGAGATCGCTCGCGTCGTTCGATTTGCTCAGGTGTGTACATTGCAGGTATCTCGCCGTATCGGCGCACGGATTACGCCGCTGCGCCTTACGCCTGTACCGGCGCAGCATGCTGCGCCTTATGAAAACCGTGCCCCACTCAGGATAAAGCGTTGCTCAATCTCGCATGGAGACTCCAGATCCGTCCATTGTGCTGCGGCCCATTCGCGCAGGCGGCGGAGTGCCTCAGCCAGAAGATCATCGGGCAATACCCATGTCTCAGCATCGAAACGAGCAGCCATCCCGGCCAGGATCGCGGCCGGACTCAGAGCCTGGGTCCAACTCGCGGCCACCAGCGGCTCAATCGGCTGTCCACCGAGGCGCGCCAGCATCTGCCCAATCGCGGCGCCGGCGCCGGGTGGGCGAGCGCCGGGCAGCAGATCCAGCACGATCATCCGCAAGCGACTGCGTAACAGCCCCGCAATCGAATCCGGATCACGCCAATCCTGGCCCTGCAAAAACATCCCGCCCGGCCGCAGTACCCGCGCAATTTCGTTCAATCCGGCCCGCCAATCGGCCAACAGATGCAACACATGAACCGCCAACACCACATCGATCCGGTTATCGGCGATCGGCAACTGCTGGGCATCGGCCCGGATCAGGGCGACATTCTCGGCAGCGGCCGACCGCCGCGCGGCGACCGCCAGCATCGCCGGCGCAATGTCGATCCCGATCACGCGGCAGCCCGACAGCGCCGTCGGAATCGCGATCCGCCCCGTACCGACCCCGATTTCCAGCAAGACCCCTGCGCCCACCTGAGCTGCGAGGGTACGACCAAGCTGGTGCGCAACCGCAGGCGGATGGGCGCGTTGGGCATCATACTGTGCCGCAATTTGATCGAACTCAATCGTAAGGGTCATTGTATGCGTCAGGTATTGCGTATTCAGCGTGCTACATAGCGAATTCCGAATGTTGCGCCCGGCTAACCGGCCGTATCCATTGCCAGCACCGTCGTGACATCCTGGCGGCTCAGGCCGTGGAACTCTTGAATGCTGATCCCGCGCAGGATCCCGATCGCCACCACCATCAACGTCGCCTCAAGCCCGAAGATCAGGCCATATGCCAGCGTCGGCGTCAGCACGCCGGTTTCGATCAAACCGGTATGCATCACACCACTGAGCACATTCGCAAAGCCATTGCCGAGGCCCTGGGCCATACCCCAGACGCCCATGTACAACCCGGCCTGACCTTCAATCGTCATCTCCATCATCATCGAGAGCGCGCCGACATTGAAGAAGCCGATCCCGAGGCCCATCAGCATCAAGGCGGGGTTGAGCAGCGCAATTTGATGGAGCGGGCCGGAGATCGCGATCAAGGCGAGGCCGCCGGCGATACCAAGACCACCGATGGTTGCGATTGTCTTCTTGGCGATTGGGAAAATTGATGAGATAATTCCAATACCGACCATACCGAGCAACGCGCCGCCACCCCAGGCCTGCTGGAAGGCAGCGGTTGCTTTCTGGTTCATCCCGAACACCTCGGCGCCAAACGGCTCAAGGATGGCGTCCTGGAGGAAGATACCGAAAATAGCCAGGAGGACGAACACAAAGAAGGCGCGCGCCTGCACATTCGCCTGCATCAGCCGGCGGGCGACCCGGAATGTGCCCAGGGGCGAAGCCGATTCAAGCGGCTGTTCCGCCAACAGAGCGGCGTGCTCGGCCGGCGTGATCCGGCGCTCCATCCAGGGCAGGCCAAGCAGCATCGTCACCAGAACCACGATCGGTGTCAGGTTGTACAATTGCTGCATCTGCACCGGATCGTAGTTCGGCATCATCGCCCCGGCCACGATCGCCGATCCGATGCCGCTGATGATCACCGCCGCCCAGACGAATGCCACCACGCCACCGCGCTCTTTGGGCGTTGTGACCTCGGTAATCAGGGCATTGGTGGACGACCCGTTCATGGCCATGCTTACGCCGAAGAGAAAGATCAGCATAAAGGCCAGCAGCGTGGTGCCGATATCGTGTTGACCAAGACCGATGGCGACGGAGGGAAGCATGAGAAACACCAGGCTGGCCACGGTACTACTGATAATGACGTAGGGTGTGCGCCGAAAACCGAAGATCGGATAGCGATCGGCAAAACGACCCCAGTAGACCTGAAAGAAGGAGATAAAGTGGTGTAAGCCAATCAGCGAGGTGACGATGACCGCCAATGCACCGAGATCGGCGATTGATACGCGGTTAAAATTGAAGGTCAGGAGTGCGAACATCCATCCCGCGCCTACGCGCAAAATGGCCAGCCGGAGCGTTTTGACGGCAAGCCTCAGGAATGCCATAACCAGCTTCCTTCTTGCTGTATATGAAAGGGTCTCCCGCCGATACACCAAAGAGCTTGCGATCGGCGGTCCGTGACATGCAAAAAAGAACAATCAAGGCGCCGAGTTGGCCACATCGACTTGCCGATTGCAATGTAATCACAGCTGACACAAAAACACGCTGGAGCAGAAAATGTGTGTTCTTGCACAAAATTCGCCGTTTTTTGTTCGCAATCGTTGCGAGATAATTCCTTTGTCCGGTTCCTTCATTGATGTTTCAAGTATAGCATATGAGCAAAAAGACCGCAATATTTACAAAAACCGTGCATTTCTAATGCAGGTGTTTATGGGGTATAAAAAACAAAAGGTTGGTTGTGGTTTCATCACCGTTCTGCGAAATAGAGGGTCTGAATGCTGCGGTTTCACTTCGGACAGAAAGTATTTTGGTAATATGAACAATTAATTAACACAGCAAAATTTATTCATCAGCTTGTTCGACGTGGTTGAAGCTTGAATTCGCTGGCTTGATTCTTGCGTAGTGCCCGCACTGCGGCGGCCCGGCCCTAAGCCAACGCTCGTTTATTGGTTGTTCCGGCAGTCGCTGCCCTGGTTGAGCCGGCGCCTTAGGGCCGGTGAGCACTACGGCAACGGCATCGATCTTGTTCGTAACAATTCAAATTTGGCCCGTCTTTTGCTATAATATGCAAAAAGATGGCTGGAGTAGCCACTATGTATGTTCGTTGGGTAGTGCGGCACCACAAAAATGCCGCGATCGCCGATACCAGTTTCTACGATGCGTACCTGGTTGAAAGCTATCGCGATGAGCGCGGTGCGCCGCGCCAGCGTACGATCTGTTATCTGGGCAATATTCGGCAGATCGGCAACGAGTTTCCGACGATCGAGCGCGAGTTGTTTTTACTACGCGCTGAACGTATCCTGGAGACGATCGGCGAGCTTTCGGAAGCCGATCGCGCCGAAGCCCTAGCGGCATTGCGCCAGAAAGTACCGCCGCTCAATCACGAGGAGGTGATCTGGGCGTTTACAGAGAATCTCCGCTGGTATCGGCGTTGGTGGGAGCAGCACGGCGGCGGGCCCGATGATGAGGAGATGTTGCGGATTGTGCAGGAAGCCCGCGGCCGGGTCGGCCCGGTCTAGTTGCGACGATTGACCGCGAATAACCGTTCCTGCCAGGCTGCGGAAACCGTCTGGTTGTGAATTTGCAACGGTTCTCGCACACTGAGCATCATCAAATTATGCCGCAAATGATTCTTCCTCTGCTATGATGATAGCCACTATGGATAGCGGAACTATTCTGCTTGTTGACGATAATGCGCAGATCCTTTCTGTGCTCAGCGATCTCCTCCGGCCGCTCGGCCACCGGGTACTGACGGCGGCGAGCGGTGTTGAGGCGTTGCAACAGGCTGCCGAACATCGGCCGGATCTGGTGTTGCTGGATGTGATGATGCCGGACATGGACGGCTTCACTGTCTGCCGGCGCTTGCGTGCCGATCCCGAACTGTCGCAGGTGCCGGTGATCTTGATCACTGCGCTCGATGATCGCGCCTCGCGGGTGCAGGGCTTCGAGGCCGGCGCCGATGATTTTATCTCCAAGCCGTTTGATTACACCGAACTACGGGTGCGCATCAACACGGTGCTGCGCCTTAATCGCTACCGGCTGCTGCTCGATGAACAGGCCCGCAGCGCCGCCGCCCGCGCCCGCTTCGATTGGGTGGTCGAGCAATCCGATGATGGCTATGTAATCATCAATGTCGCCGATGATCTGATTCGCTACGCCAATCCTCAGGCCCGGGCGCTGTTCGGCCTTGAACCAGGGAGCGAACCATTACCGCCGTTTGCCGAAGCGGCATCGCGCCTCTTCCGGCTCGTCCCCAGCGACGCCTGGGCAAACTGGCCCGCGCAGGTGCCGTCGGACGAAATCCGTTACCTGATGCGCCAGGAAACCCCTACCGCACCCGAAGCATGGCTGCGCGCCGATCTCCTTGGCCCCCATCCCGGCGATGAAACAACCAGGGTCTTGCGCTTACGTGATGTGACGGCCCAGATCACGTCGCAACGCGAGATGTGGACGTTTCATGCGCTGCTGACCCATAAACTACGCACACCACTCGTCAGTATTATCGGCGGCCTGAATATTTTGTCCGATGAGACATCTTCGCCGTCCGATGAGGTTCGTAGGCGTATCGCCCGCCTGGCACTGGACGGCGCCCGCCGGTTGCAGGGCGAGATCGAAGATGTGTTGCATTATCTCCGGCCACCTGCGGATCTGTACGGGAACGACGCCTGCCTGATCGAAGATCTTACCGCACTGGCGGAAGGGATCGCTGCGGAGCTCGGGATTGCGCTACGAGTGCCGCAGCCGTTGCCGGATCACGCCGAACGCCTGCTTATCAGCCGGCACAGCATGGAAGTGGTGCTCCGCGAGTTGTTCGAGAATGCACGCAAATTTCACCCGCAGCGTAATCCCGAGATCGAGATCAGCGTCGTTGCCACACATCCCCGCTGGATTACACTTTGCATCACCGACAATGGCACCGGGCTTTCGCCAAGCCAATTGATGCAGGCATGGCGTCCGTATTATCAGGGCGAGAAGAATTTCACCGGCCAGGTTGAAGGGATGGGCCTTGGGCTGGCGCTTGTCGCGCGGATTGTGCTTGCGGTCGGCGGCGATTATCAACTCACCAATCGCCCCGAGGGTAGCGGCGCGCGGGTGCTGTTACGACTGCCGTTCGCTCACCCGCAAGCCTGAGCGGTCGGGGTTCGTTGCCCAACCCGATCTCGCCGCCGTGTTTCCCGCTCTATCTGATCGGCGTTCCACCAATCGCCGGTCTGTCTATTCCGTGCGGCCAGGCGTATATAACCTGGAAACGCAGCAGGTGGATTGGCCCTGTTGACGCCGTAGGCGTGATCTGCTACCCTTGCCTGCCGATGGTGTGCCGTGTGGGCGGCACCTGATAAGAGGGTTCTGCGGTGCGTATTGCTGTTACCGGCGCCGGCGGTCAACTTGGCGCCGCCCTGATGACGGCCCTCGGCCCGTTGCATACGATGGTGCCGCTCGGCCACGATCAACTGGAACTCGGTTCACCTGCGGCGATCGATCAACTTGTCGCTACGCAGGCGGATCTGGTGATTCACGCCGCAGCCTACACCAATGTCGATGGCTGCGCCCGCGATCCGGAGTTGGCGTATCGGATTAACGGCCTCGGTACGCAATATGTCGCCCTCGCCTGCCGGCGCCTCGGTGCGCCGCTGGTTTATATCAGCACGAATGAGATCTTCCCCGGTGATGCCGATCGGCCCTACTTCGAATACGATCCGGCCCGGCCGATCAACGCCTATGGCCGCTCCAAATGGGCCGGCGAACAGGTGGTGCGCGAATTGCTCGACCGCTTCTATATTGTGCGTGTCGCCTGGTTGTTCGGCGGGCCGCGTAACTTCGTACGGACGGTGTTACGCCTGGCCGAACAGCAGCCGGAACAAGGCCTGCGTATGGTGGACGACGAGATCGGCAACCCGACCTACGCCCCCGATGTGGCCGCTGCGGTCGGCGCATTGATCCAGAGCAACTGCTACGGCGCGTACCACTTCGTGAATGCCGAGCACTGTTCGCGCTATGACTTCGCCCAGGCGATCCTGCTGGCCGCAGGGCGCGGCCATGTGCCGGTGGCGCCGATCAAACTGGCCGATTTCCGCCGCGACAGTACCCCGCCGTCGTTCGCAGCACTGGCGAATTGCGCCGGCAGCGCGATCGGGATCGCGTTGCGACCCTGGCCCGACGCACTCGCCGCCTACCTCGCGACGCTCCATGAGGGCGCCTGATCGGCTATGGCGATGATCGATATCATTATTCCCAACTATAATGGCGCGGCGCTCTTGCCGACCTGCCTGGACGCGCTGCGTCGCCAATCGCGGCGAGATACGCGGATTACCGTGGTGGATGACGGCAGCAGCGATCATTCGCTGGCATTGCTCGCCGCCGATTATCCTGAGGTGCGGGTGCTGGTTCTGCCGCAGAATCGCGGCCTCGCCGCCGCCGTGAATGTTGGAATCGCCGCCACCGACGCGCCCTTTGTCGTCTTGCTCAACAACGATACCGAGGCCGAACCGAACTGGTTGGCGCGGCTGGTCGGCGCATTGGAACGCCGGCCGGAGTATGCCTTCGCCGCCAGCAAACTCCGGCTCTTCGACCGCCGCGAATACCTCCACTCGGCCGGTGATTTTTACCGGCCCGACGGCGAACCGGGATCGCGGGGGGTCTGGGATCGGGATCACGGACAGTATGACGCGCTCTGCGAGGTGTTCGGCCCATGTGCCGGCGCCGCCGCGTACCGCCGCGAGGTGCTTGCGGCATTGGCGGTTGATGGGAAGGTGTTCGACGAAGATCTGGTGATGTATTGCGAGGATGTCGATCTGAACCTGCGGGCGCGTTTACACGGCTTTCGCACGATCTTCGTTCCCGATGCCGTGGTATACCATAAACTAAGTGCAACCGGCGGCGGCAGCCTGGCGAGTTACTACTGCGGGCGCAATTTCGCCCTTGTCTGGGCGAAGAATATGCCGGCGCCGCTGGCCCGTCGATACTGGCCGGCGCTGCTGCGTTCACAACTTGGTTTTTTTTGGAACAGTTTGCGCCATGTGCGCGAGCCGGCGGCACGGGCGCGTTTACGCGGCCAACTGCGGGCATTGCGTGATCTGCCGATCTTCCTGGCCAAACGGACATCCCCGGCGGATGCGCCTGCGGCTGCGCGCCGGCTTGCCGGGTGGCTCGAATCTAATCAGAAATAAGGTACCCTGTGTCCAGCGACGAAATCTACCTGTCGGTCGTGGTGCCGGCCTATAACGAGGAACGGCGCTTACCCGCCACTCTTGATGCAATTACGGACTATCTGCAACAGCGCGGCATCACCAGCGAAGTGATCGTGGTTGATGACGGCAGCAGCGATGCAACGGCGACACTGGCCGAGGCCCGCAGCGATGTGCGGGTGCTGCGCCGTGATCATCGCGGCAAAGGGTTCGCCGTTCGTGCCGGGGCATTGGAGGCTCGCGGCGCCTATGTGTTGCTCTGCGATGCCGATCTGGCGGTACCGATCGCGGAATGGGAGAAGTTGGACAGCTTCTTGCATGCCGGGTACGATCTGGTGATCGGATCGCGCGAAGGGATCGGCGCCACCCGCGAGGGCGAACCCTGGTACCGGCATGTGATGGGGCGGGTGTTCAATGCGATTATTCGGGTTGTGGCCCTGCGCGGGATTAACGACACCCAGTGCGGATTCAAGGTGCTCACCCGCGCGGCAACCCAGGATCTCTTTCGGCGGGTGCGCATCTATGGCGATAATGCGCCGGTTCTGCGCGGCGCCGCCGTCACTGCCTACGATGTCGAATTGCTCTTTCTGGCGGTACGCCGGGGCTATCGCATCGCCGAAGTGCCGGTGATCTGGCAGTATGGCACCGAAACCAAAGTCAATCCCGTCCGCGACTCGCTGCGCAATCTGCGCGATGTCCTGCGGGTGCGCTTGAATGCGATCGCCGGGCGCTATCGTTGAGAATGGAGATCTGGATACAGAACCGGTATATGGGCAGCCTGAGGTTGCGCGGCCGGAGAGGATTGGATGATGAGTGAATTGACCAATAATCAGCGCAGTTATTTGCGGCGTCTGGCCCATCCGCTCAAGCCGACCGCGATGATCGGCAAGCACGGGTTAACCGAGTCGATCGCCACCAAGATCGACCAGGAACTCGACGCCCACGAGTTGATCAAACTACGGTTTCTGGATTTCAAAGATCAACGCCGCGAGTTGACCGAAACGATTGTCGCCGAGACACAATCGACCCTGGTTGCGCTGATCGGCAATGTGGCAATCCTCTTTCGTAGCCATCGCGATCCCGAACAGCGCCGGATAATGTTGCCGGTCGAGTAGATCAATGCGGAATCCGAAATACAGCAGGCAAACATGGATCATGCTGAAGATTGGGCCAGATTTAGCATTCAGACGAGGGAAGTATGAGCGACACGCTGGGGTGGAAGGAAGATGATTCGCAGGCGTTCCTGGCCTACGGCGATCTGTTTGTGCCCGAGCGCGAACGACAGATCGATTGCATCGTCCGCCTGATTCCGTCGCTGGGGCCGGATCATACGGTGCTCGAACTGGCCTGCGGCGCGGGTGGGCTGTCGGAGGCGATTCTGGCGCGCCGACCGGATTGCCGGGTGATCGGTCTGGACGGTTCTGCGGCGATGCGTGCAGCTTCAGCCGAGCGGTTGGCGCGGTTCGGCGATCACTTCACCACGGCGTCATTTGCCCTGGAAGCATCCGATTGGCGCGGCGCATATGCCAATCTCACGGCGGTGGTTTCGTCGTTGGCGATCCATCATCTGAACGGGCCGCAAAAACAGACGCTTTTCGCCGATCTCTACAAACTGCTGGCCCCCGGCGGGGTACTGGTGATCGCCGACGTGGTTGAAGCGCCGTCGCCGGAGATCGCGGCGCTCTACGCCGACCAATGGGATGCCGAGGTGCGCCGGCGGGCCGAGGGGCCGGGCGGAGATCCGGCCGCCTACGCATTTTTCGTGCGCGAGGGCTGGAATATGTACCGCTTCCCCGATCCGACCGGCATGGATCAGCCATCACCGCTGGCCGATCAACTGGAATGGCTGCGGGCAGCCGGATTCAGCGCTGTGGAGTGCTGCTGGGCATTGGCTGGCCACGCAATATTCTGTGGGCGACGCCCGCTGGAGGCAAGCTGATGCAGGAACAGACACGCGAACGGCTACGCTGGGGACTCTGGACGGCTGGATGGGTCGGCGCACTAGTCTGGATGAGCCGCACCTCGCTGGCGCCGGCCGTGCTGCGTGGCGGACGCCTGGAAGAAGTTAGCGCCACACAGCCGGCCTATGCCCGCATCAGCTGGGATTACGGCATCGGGGCACGCCCGATCAGTATTATTTTCGACGTTACGCTGGATAATCAGGCTACCGGGAGTGTCACCACCGACGGTGAGGCGATGGAAGCCGAGATCCCGTTGATCGGGTTTGCGACGGCCGGCACCTACACGATCGATGCAAGTGCCACCTACCGTGTTTTCGGACTGGCACGTACGCGCGCGTACCGTTTCAGCGGCACAGTAGCAGCGTAGGGGCGCCGCATTCGCTTGTGTGAAGCGCGTGCCAGCACAATCTGCAGCGAATGCGGCCGTTCTAGAACGTCGGTAGCGTAATCGGATTTGTGGGCGTTTCGGGCCGCCGGCCCGTAAGGATTCTGTGTTGTGATGCGGCGCAAGCTTCGCATGCAGCCTGCACTCACAACACAAATGCTCTACCGACATTCTAGTGGGCAACCCCTTCAAGTTCGGCGACTCTTTTTAGCGC
>JAAUQO010000272.1 GCA_012032775.1 Oscillochloris sp.
TTCGTCAGCTTCGTCGTACCGGCTTCTGTGCTCGGTCTCGGTTCTGGTCTCGGTTCTCGGTTCTCAGTTCTCGGTTCTGGGTTCTCGGTTCTCGGTAGGTTTGCTATACTACGCCGCCTCTGGCGCAAAAAAGATCTCAGGAGAGCGAAATCATGCTCCGTGTATCGATCGCAGTGGCCGAGGCCATTGAACATAATCAGCCCGTCGTTGCCCTTGAAAGCACCTTGATCAGCCACGGCCTGCCTTTTCCCCAAAACCTTGAAGTGGCGACGGCTCTGGAAGCCGAGGTACGCAACAATGGTGCCATCCCGGCCACGATCGGCGTTGTCGGCGGGGTGCCGACCGTCGGCCTGGAAGCCCACGAACTCGAGCGATTCGCCCGTGGCGGCGCCCGCAAACTCTCACGGCGCGATCTAGCCGCTGCTATTGCTCAGGGGGCCGACGGCGCAACCACGGTGGCGGCTACTATGTCCCTTGCCGCCGCCGCCGGAATCACCGTCTTCGCTACCGGCGGGATCGGCGGCGTGCATCGCGGCGCCGATCGCACCTGGGATGTCTCCGGCGATCTGACCGAACTCGCCCGCACCCAGGTGCTGGTTGTGTGTGCCGGCGCCAAAGCCATCCTTGATCTCCCCGCGACCCTGGAGTACCTCGAAACCCTTGGCGTGCCGGTCTTTGGCCTCGGCACCACCGAGTTTCCGGCATTCTACAGCCGCTCCAGCGGCTTGCCGCTGCCGGCCCTGACCGATCCCGCCGAAGTTGCTCGGATCTGGCTTGCCCAACTGCGTGGATCAGCCTATGCCGCGCCGGGCGGCATGCTGCTGTGTGTGCCTCCGCCCGCCGAAACCGCCCTTGATCGCGATTATGTCGAGGCGGCGATCGTGCGTGCCCTGGCCCGCGCCGAGGTTGCCGCCATCCGTGGACCCACCGTGACCCCGTTCTTGCTCGCAGCCATGGCCGAAGAAACCTCGGGTGAGAGCATTGCGACAAATATCGCGCTCTTACGCAATAATGCTCGTACTGCCGCCGTCGTAGCCGTCGCTCTTCAACATCAACAATGAGTCGATAAAAGGATCTCACTACTTGACAAATTGCGTTATTGTCTCTATACTTGCCTATGCAGGTATCAGATCGACTACCGATCTCTCACAACCTCAAGCCTAGATCGTCCTCACTTAACCCCGATTTGTTGAGTGGTTCGAACAAGCTCAGCGAGGATGTGCTTCCTCCCCTAACTGGGAGGATTTCTTGTGTCCCCTGTTTTCCAGTTTCCAGATCTTATAGGTAGAGGAGTGGCGAACCAATGCTGAAGCGTACTCCGTCACCCTGGGATTTGACCGCCTCCGGCGCGCTCAATCACGATGATGATCCCGATCGGATCGAACTTGATGAAGGGCAGGATGAGGTTGCGGCACCGCCGAAAGCCGGTGAACCGGCGCTCGATACCGTCCAGCATTACCTTCAGGAGATCGGACGCGTGTCGTTGCTTACTGCCAGCCAGGAAGTTGAGCTGTCCGAGCAGATCGAGCGTGGCGACGCCGCCCAGGAGCGGCTTGATTCGGGTGAGGATTTGACGCCGGCGCTGCGGGTTGCGTTGCTCCAGGATTCACAACGCGGCGAAGATGCCCGACGCCATCTTATCCAGGCGAATTTGCGCCTGGTGGTAAGTATCGCGAAAAAGTATGTCGGCCGCGGGCTTTCGTTGCTTGATCTTATTCAAGAGGGGAATATCGGCCTGATGCGTGCGGTCGAGAAGTTCGACCATCGCAAGGGTAATCGCTTCTCCACCTATGCAACCTGGTGGATCCGCCAGGCTGTTACCCGGGCGATCGCCGAACAAGGGCGCACGATCCGCCTGCCCGTCCATATGAGCGAGTCGGTCGGCCAGGTGAAGCGCATCTCCGAGCGGCTTTCGCAGTCGCTTGAGCGCCAACCGACCGCCGAGGAGATCGCGATTGCGCTGGGCCAGCCGATCGAACGTATTCAGCGGATCCTGGAAGCCGCCCGCCGCCCGGTCTCAATTGAAACGCCGGTCGGCGATCAGGGTGAACATACACTCGGCGATTTCCTACCCGACGAAGAGATGCCTTCGCCCGGCGAGATGGCTTCACAGCAGATGTTGCGCCAGGATCTGAGTAGTGCGCTCGATCATCTTAATGAGCGTGAGCGCCGGATTATTGATCTGCGCTACGGCCTTGTCGATGGTCGTCGGCGCACCCTTGAAGAGGTCGGTCGGGCACTTGGGATGACGCGCGAGCGCGCTCGACAGATCGAGTCGGAAGCACTGCGCCGCCTACGTAGCCCCGATATCGGCCAGCATCTCCGCGACTACCTGGAGTAATCCGCGCTGAAAGCGTGAATCATCAAGGGCGAGACGATACACGTCTCGCCCTTCGTGTGCCGGCTAGACCCCCCCGCAGCCGGCGGCGGAACATCCGAATGAAACCATAATGGTTCCATTAAAAACCGCTGCGCCTATTTTAGAAGCGCGGTGCGCGACGCTCTTCGAAACAGGTACTGCAATAGACCGGCTTCGTGCCGCGTGGTACGAACGGCACGGTCGTTTCCTGGCCACAATTGGCGCAGTTCACTTTGTACGATACGCGCTCACGGGGCGGGCCGCCGGCACTCATTCGTGGTGCGCCGGCGCCGCGATCACCGCCAGACGACATCGACGCCTTGCGTGCCTGGCGGCACGATGGGCAGCGCGTCGGCTCGTTCACAAACCCTTTTGATGAGTAGAATTCTTGCTCCCCCGCCGTGAATACGAAGTCCATCCCACAGTCCCGACACGTGATTGTTTTGTCCGCGAAGCTCATTGCTCGCTACTCCTGAGAAGAGGGCTGGTGCCTGTTTGGTCCGTCCTGGGTTGCGGTCCGTGTCGGATTTCTATCCCTGGGGGGGCGGGGAAGAAGGCCGCTGAGCCGTGCGCGCATGCCAAAGCCGTCCCAGTAAGTTATTATACGCGAATTTTACCTTCGCGCAATACCCCATCGAAAAGCTGCATCATAGTACAGCACCGACGCGGTGATGGGGGTTGGCAGCTTTGCTGCCAACCCCCATCACCACACCATCTCCGCACGATATGGCAGGTGTCGTTACGACATCTCCATAGCCACCCAGGCGCGTACCGACTGGCCCTCTTCGCGGTCGCTCAGGCGCAGCCGGGTTTCACTACTACGCTGAGTCTTCGCTACCGCAGCCACGAAATCGCGGAACAGCGGATGCGGTTGGTTCGGGCGCGATAGGAATTCCGGGTGGAACTGGCTGGCCACGAACCACGGGTGATCGCGCAGTTCGATAATCTCCACCAGGCGCTTGTCGGGCGAATGGCCGCTGATCACAAAGCCGGCCTCTTCCAGCAGCGATCGATACTTGTTATTGAACTCGAACCGATGGCGGTGGCGTTCCTGCACCTCGGTTGCCCCGTACGCAGCCTGGGCGTGGGTGCCGGGAACCAGCACACAGGGATAGGTGCCCAGGCGCATCGTGCCGCCCTTATCGGTGATATCGCGTTGGTCGGGCATAAGGTCGATCACCGGATGGGGCGTGTGCGGCTCGAACTCGGTCGAGTTTGCGTCGCGGGTATTCATCACATGGCGGGCATACATAATCGTCGCGCACTGCATCCCCAGGCATAATCCCAGATACGGGATCTTGTGGATACGCGCATAGTCGGCGGCCATGATCTTGCCCTCGATACCGCGATCACCGAAGCCGCCCGGCACCACAATTCCGCTCACATCGGCCAGCAGTTGATCCGGCCCCTCGCGCTCAACCTGCTCCGACGAAATCCAGCGCAAGTCGATGTCGAGTTCCTGATGCAAGCCGGCGTGACGCAATGCCTCGACGACACTGATGTAGGCGTCGCGCAGTTCGACATACTTGCCCACCAGCGCAACACTGATCACGCGCTTAGGTTGCTTGATCAACCCCACCAGATCCAGCCACTCACGCAGATCGGGTTTGGTGCAGGGCAGATCCAACCGGTCGCACAGATAATCACCCAACCCGGCCTCTTCCAGCACCAACGGCACCTCGTAGATCGAGTCCACCGTTTGCACCGGGATCACGGCCCGCGTATCCACATCGGCGAAGAATGCGACCTTGTCGCGGATCTCTTCGGAGATGGTGTAATCGGCGCGGCACAGGATCACATCGGCGTTAATCCCCACGCCGCGCAGGGCCATCACCGAATGTTGGGTCGGCTTTGTCTTCAGTTCACCGGTGGAACCGATATGCGGCAGCAAGGTAACATGGATATAGAGCACATTATCACGGCCGACTTCTTTACGCATCTGGCGGATTGCTTCAAGAAAGGGCAGACTCTCAATATCACCTACGGTACCGCCGATCTCAACAATCACAACATCGGCGTTGCTCTGGCGGGCGACGGCCGCGATCCGGGCCTTGATCTCGTCGGTAATATGTGGGATAACCTGAATCGTGCCGCCGAGAAATTCACCGCGGCGTTCTTTCGCAATCACCGACGAGTAGATCTGCCCGGTTGTCACATTGCTCAAGCGAGTCAGATTTTCGTCGATAAAGCGCTCATAGTGCCCAAGATCGAGATCGGTCTCGGCGCCGTCTTCGGTGACAAACACCTCACCATGTTGATACGGCGACATTGTTCCGGGATCGACGTTCAAATATGGATCGAGCTTCAAGACCGAGACCCGCAGGCCGCGGCTCTTGAGCAGACGTCCGATCGATGCAACACTAATTCCTTTGCCGACGGAAGACACTACACCACCGGTGACAAAGATGTACTTGGCCATGCTCACAAATCTCCTTGTTTGGACGCATGGAACGTCCGCTTCACGACTCGCCCCGGATTAGGTCGCAGGTGGTGTCGGCCATCCATCTCGACACTACACCCTGTAGGGCAACTTAAAAAATTGGTGGGTCGGTCAACCGTAGGGGCTGAACCGACCCACGCAGATGTCCAGATCCTTGCGTCCATTTGTCTCATAGCTTGTAGCCCTGGGCCACAGCGGCGATTCCGGATGCGGAAGCGAAATCCTGTGATAACAGTTGTGATGCGCCGGCGGCAGTACACTTACGCGCCACAATTCATTCATACAAACGGTCGGGAGATGCGCTTTTACAGCCCCTTAACATATGTGTGATATGACAGAATGGTTACGGCGGCGTATAGCTGGTTATGGCGGCTTATAGATTGCTCGCGCGCAGCACCACCACGCGGGTCTCCTCACCTTCGCCGGGAAGATTCGCGGTGGTCACATTCAACTTATCTTCGGGGTTGACTTCCTTGATCCCCATTTTCGTGCGTAAACTTCTCCAGCGGGGCAAGCTGATATTCCAGCGCGAGTTGCCCGCTGCCGTAGTGGATCGGCACCACAATTCGCGGCTCGAGCTGGCTAATAACATTCGATGCTTCCGCCGGGCCGATCGTTTCACCGCCGCCTACCGGTACAAACAGCACATCGACATTGCCGATCTCTTCGAGTTGTGATTGTGACAATTCGTGGCCAAGATCGCCCAGGTGGCAGAAGGTGACATCGTCGAGCAGAATGATAAAGACGGTGTTAAAGCCGAGTTCGGCGCCTTTTTGGTTGTCGTGGTAGGTACGCACGCCGGTAATCAAAATCCCGCTGACTTCATACTCGCCGGGGCCATCGATCACAAATGCCTGTTCGCGCATTGGTTTGACGGCGGCAGCATTATTGTGGTCGGGGTGATCGTGGCTGACGGTGACGACATGAGCGCTGGGTTTACCAATATCAAAACCGATCTCGCGGCCGAACGGATCACAGACCACAACCCCATCGCGCCCACGAATCCGTACACAGGCATGGCCGAGAAACTGCACATCGGGCACAGGCTACTCCTTCGACTGCTGGTCGATCCTGGTCCAGGCCCATGCGGGCGCCTTTTGTCGTACCAGGGTAACATAGCGAAGGTCAACCCCGGCGGATACACTCCAACCGAAATTGACCATCGGCCAATCAAAACTCTCCTGATTATACCGCACCTACCGTTGCGGTATTGGGATAATGTCCGCTGCGGCGAATAGGTGATCCTTTCGGTTGTGTTTGGCGCCAAACGCAACCGAAGCTAAGAATCTGATAATTCAGCCCAGAGTTGTGAGATGATCGGATGCACGATTTCGCCGCTGTAGCCGCGTCGCATCAGGAACCCGCCGAGGCGGCGTTGAAAGGTAAGATAGTCGGCGCAGGTACGGTAGCGATCGAGCCGGCTGCGGGCGAGTTCTTCGGCCTGGCGGCGTTCATCCTCGGGATCGCTGGGATCGGCCGCAAGTGCGGCGTCGATCACAGTGCGTTGCACGCCTTTGCGCTGAAGTTCGGCGCGCAGGGCCTGGGTGCCGCGTGGCCGAAAGCTGCGCCGGTTCTCGATCCAGACCTGGCTAAAGGCGGCATCGTTCAGCAAACCCAGTTCCGTCAAGCGGGTGACGGCATGCTCGATCGCCTCGGGTGGATGTTGTTTGCGCCGCAGAAAGGTGCGAAGTTCGGCCACCGAGCGTGGACGCACTTCAAGCTGGCGGGCGGCGGCTTGAAGTGCCTGATCGGCCTGTTCAACCTGTTCGAGCCGGATCCAGGCCTCCTCATCGATCTCGCTGCCGACGGCGATTCGCTCATGCGCCAGGGTATTTAAGCTCACCCCGAGCGCAAATTCGCCGTCGATAAAAAGGCTAACCCGCTGACTATTGCGTTGCTGCGCGCGAATCGCAGTGACTTTTCCAGTTGGCATGAAAAAAGGGAAAAGGTAAAAGGTAGCCACAGCGATGCGTGTTTACCTTTTACCTTTATTAGCTGCACAAGCGGCATACACGCCACCGTACATTACTCTTCGAAGAGTCCGTCTTCGTCGTCCTCATTCAAGGCGGTATGATTAGCGGCGAGATTGCCGACCGGATTGGTGATCGCCTGTTCTTTGACCAGTCGCTCGATCTCGTTCGTAAGGGCCGGATTCTCCTTCAGGAAATTGCGCACATTCTCACGCCCCTGACCAAGCCGGTCTTCGCCGAGGTAGAACCAGGCGCCGGACTTGCGAATGATCCCCATTTCGGTGCCGACATCGATGATGTTGCCCTCGCGGGAGATGCCCTCGTTGGCGAGAATATCGAATTCAGCCTGCCGGAATGGCGGCGCAACCTTATTTTTGATGACCTTCACCCGCGATCGTGAGCCGATCGCCTCCTGGCCCGACTTGAGTGTTTCGA
>JAAUQO010000273.1 GCA_012032775.1 Oscillochloris sp.
GGGTGCGGCGTTGATCAGGAAGCGTGCGTCGGGCGGCGTATTGGCGCGTACCCCACTCGATCGCTTTGAGATCGGCCGCTGTGGCGATGATCGTGCCGGGATTGACGATCCGCTGTTGGCGTTGGGCGCCCCATGCACCCAATGCGATTGCGCCGACGGCAATCAGCGGCAGGCTAAGCATGGCGATTCGACCGCCGCGCCGGCGTAATACCGTACTCAGATCGGCTAACCCACCGCCGAGGGCAACACTCAAGGGCAAAAACAGACTGATGACAACCGAGTCGCCGCTGATCAACCATGTCGGCGGCAGATCCAATGTCAGCGGATTAAGCAGCAGCAGAGCGATTCCGGCGATCATAAACGGCCAATGGCGGGTTTCGACACCGCGTATAAGCACCACGGCGCCCAGTGCCGGCAGGACATAGCTTATCAGGGCCGGCTGAGCGAAAAACAGCAAGATCCCAACCCAGATCACCGGCATACTTGCGCCCACCTGGCGCCGCCATATGCCCCATCCCGCCGCAAGCAGCGCCAACGCACTTAACCAGCGTCCGTCGCCGGCCCACAACAGAGCGGTGCTGATCGCGGCATAATCGTTGCTGGCGACAAAGTTCTCCGGTTGCGCTACCGCAGTCGGTACGATCCGGCGGGCCAGCAGCAATACCCACGGCGCACCCAGGATCGCAGCGCCCATGCCGGCGCCGCAAATGCCGATTGCAGCGCGCTTCAATTCGGTTGGATTGCGGCGCAGCGCCCAGAACACGGTCTGGACGGCGAGCAGTGTGAGGACGAACAAGAGCACTCGAACATGGATCAGCAGCAATCCAGCCAATAACAGCGCCGCAGCGACCCACCAGCGCCAGTGGCTGCGCTCAAGGCCGGTCTGCCAGACAATCGCCAGCGCCGGAACCAGTAATAAGCCGGTCAGTTGGGTGTAACGACCCCAGGAAAGATAGTAGGCTGGAAAGTATGAAAGCAATCCCACGCTAAGGGCGGTGCCGAGGGCCGCGACAGGTTTGCGGTGCAACAAGAGGGCCAATGCGCCGGCCAGCGGCGCATGGAGTGCGTTAAGCAACTGACCGCTCCAGAGCAAGGTATTGCCGAGATCGACGCCGCTGAGTTGCATCAGTGCCGCCGCAACCACATGAAAGCCCCAGTGGTAGGTCAATTCGCCGATGGGCATGTAGGGGCGCAGATCGATCGGCAACCCGCCCTGTTCGGCGCTGATCCGTACCAGCAGGGCATGATGCACCGAATCCACCCAGGGCGGCAGGGCCAAACCTTCGATCTGGGTAAAGCGCAAGCTGACGCTCATCAGGCATACGACGCCGAAGGCGAGCCAGATGGTGCCATTTTGCAACGGCGGCGATTCGCTTGGGTAACGCGGCTGGAGATCGATCCAGGCGGCGACAAATGCGCCGCTGGCGACAAATACGCCAAACGCCATCAGAATAGGCGTGCTCAGCCGAAACTCCGTCAGCCATGCCGCTTCGTACAGCAGCACAACAACACTCAGGCTCAAAGCTACCCAGAGCGCACTACGCATCAGGAGCGGCAATCGCGGCGCCGGCAACAGCCGTTCCAGCAGATAGCCGGGCGCCAGCACAATCAGCGCTGTTGCCGTGATCAGCCGCAGCAATGGCCCACCCATCCAGAGCAACGGGACACACACCGCCGCTGCCAGCAGTACACGGCGTCCGTGGTTGAGAATCTGCGCCTGTGAGGCGGAACTGATCATAACCGGGTTAAAACGATCTGCTACAATACAGCCAGCAATCCCGCGCGCCGAGCGGAATCACCGATGAAATATCTGCGCATGCATCCCCTACAACGGCTCCAGCCCCTGGTTTTCATGATCCTGCTGCTTGTTGCCGCACTGCCCTGGCATCCGGTGCGAGCCCAATCAACTCCGACATTCACGGTAACACCGGCGTTCGAGGGGAATTATCTGCCCGATCGCTGGTTGCCGTTGTCTATTGTACTACGTAACGATGGTCCCCCGACACAAGTCGTTCTGGCGGCCCGCCTTCCCAATGCCGAATATCGTAATACTCAACCGTTGGAATTGCCCGGCGCCGCGAGATCGCGGCCACGCTCTTTGTGGCCATGGATCGTCAGGCCCGTGAGGTGATCGTTACCCTGGAACAAGCCGGAGTTGTGATCGCCGAGCAGACCGTCGCAGTGCGGCCGCGGCTCGGTGAGCGCTTGTTGGGGATTGTTGCGCCTGCGCCCCCAACCCTCAGGCTGCCGTTGCGCGAGGATCTTTCCGATCTGCCGTTCTTGCCGTTTGCGCTCACGCCCGCCGACCTGCCGAGCCATCCGGCCGGGTTGTCGAGCTTGGATTTGTTGCTTCTAAATAATGTGCCGACCGAGCAACTACGTCCGGATCAGATCGATACGCTGCATGCCTGGGTGCGCAGCGGCGGCCACCTGTTTCTTGGCGGTGGGCCGGGTGCGGCGGCGCTGCTGGCGGGCTTACCGGCGGTATTGCATCCGGCTGAACCCGGTGCAACAGCAGCCTTGAATCCGGCTCCGCTTGAAGCATACGTCGATTCCGCTTCGCCGCCGGCGCTCGAAGGGATCATGCTGACACCGCTACCCGATGCTCAGGCATTCGGCGACGCGGCGGCGCCGCTCTGGGTTTCACGCGCGGTTGGTCTGGGCCAGGTGACGCAGTTGGCCTTTGATCCCGGCCTCAACGCACTGGTTGATTGGCCGGCTGCGCCTGCTTTCTGGGATCGGCTCCTGCGCTCGCCCGCGATCTATGGTACGGTTTCGGGGCGATCGTATAGCCCTGATCTGATCCGTGAACAGACAATGGCGATCGCGCTCGGCTATTTGCCGGCGGTGAATTTGCCGCAATCCGATCTGCTCTTTGTCTTGCTGGCCCTGTATGCCATTTTGATCGGCCCGGGGATGGCCCTGTTGCTGCGCCGGCTCGACCGTCAGACACTCGGCTGGATCGCGTTGCCGGCGGTGGCCGGAGTTGTGTTGCTTGCCGGAAGCGGCCTGGCCGTAAGTCAGCGCGCCGATCAACGGATTGTCTCCCAGGTGATGCTGGTCGAGCAGATCGACGCCGACACCGCCCGAGTACGGGCGACCCTCGGCTTGCTCAGCCCGCAGGATGCGATCTTCACCGTCAACTTGCCGCCCGACGCCGTTACCCGCCCGATTCAGCCCGGTTCGAGTCGCTATGGTCCGATCGCTCAGGCCGGTGGTGATTTCAGTCAGGATACCGGCGAGATGAACCTGGCGATCGATCGTTGGGAGATTCAGGGTGTGCTGGTGGAAGATCTGGCGCAGATACCCGCCCTCGATGCTCAGATCCGCCTGACTGCGACTCAGATCGAGGCGATAGTACGCAATCCCACCACGATCCTGATGCGCGACGTGACGGTTGTTTATGCCGAACAGGCAGTACTGTTGGGCGATATTCCGGCCGGTGGCGAAGCTCAGGCGGCGTGGCCCGTAGGGCCGCCGATCGGCGAACCACGCCCGAATGCCAACACGCCGGTAAGTGTGTTAACCCTGGGCGAAGCCTTGACGGCGGGCCGCGAGGCCGGTGGGCAACTCGAACGCCGGGTGCAGATTCAAGAAGCATTAATCAATGCGGCGGTTGGACGCGGCAGCGCCCCCGAAGCGTCCGGCCCATTCGTATTTGCCTGGCTCGAAAGCGATCCAATCGGCTTAACGGTTGACGCCGAAGGTGCCGCCAGCCAACAGGTAGCATTGCTGGCCGGTCGGGCGCAGATCGGCGGCTCCGGCCGGATCGTTGTCCCGGCCGGCTGGATGCGTTTGCAACCGTCTGTCGATAATCGTCAATTCTGTCGCGGCGATCTGGGCCGCGGCTTATCTGCATCGCCTGTGCCGGTGATCTTCGATTTCGCCCTGCCGGCCGACCTGGCGGCGCTCCAACCGACGGATCTGACGATCAATTTGCAAAGCGAACGAACATGGCCGAATGCCGGTGTGCGTACGGCGATCTATAACTGGGACAGTGATAGCTGGGACGAGATCCGGAATTTCGACGGCCCGGGCCTGATCTTTATCACCCAGAACGCCGCGAATTACCTGGCGGGCGGGCGCTTGCGGCTGCGCCTCGATGGCCGGATCAGCGAAGCCGGTTGTGTGTTCGCCGATCTTCAACTCAGTGGAACATTGCCCTGATCGGAGCGGCGCAGCATGCGGCACAGGTACAGGCGTGAGGTAAGACGCTTCGTTTGAATCGAAGGATCTGCGATGCTGTTCACTGGCTTGATGCCGGTATTGATCAAAGAGTTGCGCACGCAGTTGCGTGGCAGCCGCGCGGCACTGTTGATCACGCTGTACGTCGGCTTGGCGCTGATTGCGATGCGCCTGATCTACAACTCGGTTGCCGGGCAGATTGGAGTCGGACCGCCGATCTTCAGCGCCCAGATCGGGCAGTCGATCTTCATTGGGTTGGCGCTGGCCGTGCAGACCCTGACGATCTTTCTGGCTCCGGCGACGACGATCAACAGCATCAGCAGCGAGTACGAGCGGCGCACCTATGAGATGTTGCAGGCCACGCCCCTAACGGCGACCCAGTTGCTGGTTGGGAAGTTGTTGTCCGGGGTGGCATTTACGGTGCTGATGTTGTTCGCAGCACTGCCGTTGTTCAGCATTATTGTGTTGTTTGGCGGTGTCGGCATCGCCGATATTGTGCGGGTGGTGGCTGTAGTGCTGGCTACCGCAGTTGCCGGCGGCGCATTAGGCTTGCTCTGCTCGGCGATCACCAGGCAAACCTATAGTGCGACATTACTGTGTTATGCCCTGTTGGTCGCATTGATCGGCGGCACGCTGCTGGTGGCGAACCTCTGGACACAGACGAACGGGAATGCGCCGGCGCCGCCGAACTACGTATTTACCAATCCGCTCACCGCAATTGCATCGGCCCTTGGCCGTACGCGCCCGCCGGAGATCGTTTCATCGGAGACACTTCGCCCGTTGGTGTTGCTCAGCCTGCTATCGCAGGGCACGGTTACGATTGAGGCTGGCGAACGGGTGGTGCTGCCGATGTACCGCGCAACTCTGGTAGTGTACGGAGCACTGACGATCGGGTTTATCTGGATCTGTTTGCACCTTCTACAGCCGAAAGGACAGCGGCGCCTGGTGCGTACCGATGCGGTATTTCTCGCAGTTGCCTTGGCATACAGTTTGATCGTATCGCTGGCGCGTCCCTGGTGGCTCGCCGGCCTGGCACTCTAGCTTTTGCCGCAGTGCGACGTTGCAGCATCCGAACCACGGTGGTATAATCGCCGGTCGGTTGTTATGAATGCGCCGCCCTTTGTTTGAGGCGGCATCTTTCTGTCACGACGCAACGTATGGTACGCACAGCCATGCGCAATTGACGAGCGTGACATCACCAGAGGAGGAATGTGTGCGCGAACGACGTCGAAGTTATGAACTGATGATCATTATCAGCCCTCTTGCCGCGAATGAAGAGGGCATTGCCGCAGTAATGAACCGGCTTACAAATACGATTGAGAGCGGCGGTGGCGAAGTCACTGCGATCAATCAGTCGTCGCCGTGGGGCCGCCGTAAGTTGGCGTATCCGATTCGGAGCTATGTAACCGGTGAAGCCAGCCGGCGTAACTTCAGCGAGGGCTACTATGTCTTGATCCACTTCAACCTGTCTGCGTCGCAGGTAGGTGATGTAGAGCGCACGATCAAGCTGACCGACACGATTCTGCGCCATCTGATCACGCAGGTGGAGCAGAAGGGCAGCAGCGAGGAGGCGCCGGTCGTGGAAGAGGCGGTCGCCGAAACCGAAGAGCACGAGTAGAATGACAGCGCGTTGCATGCGCTTTGTCGTGCTCGCTCCATACGTTGGATGGCGTCCGTACGTGAAAGTGAGCAGCCATGGCCCGCGATCTGAACAAGGTAATGATCATCGGCCGGCTGGGCTTTGATCCGGAGATGCGTTATACGCCCTCGGGAAGCCCGGTGACGACATTTCGCGTTGCCGCTGGTCGGCAGTGGCGTGATGCCAACGGCGACGTACGCGATGAGACCGAATGGTTCAGTGTGGTGGCATGGAACAAACTTGCCGAGATCTGTAATCAGTATCTGAGCAAAGGCTCACGGGTCTATATCGAGGGCCGGTTGCAAACGCGTTCATGGGAGGATCAACAGAGCGGGCAGACACGCTACAAAACTGAAGTGATTGCCGGTGATGTGATCCTGCTTGATAGCCGCGAAGGGCGTGGTCGCGATGGTGATGATTATGTGCCGCCGCGTGAAGGGCCACGTTCGCCGCGGGGGGGTAGTGGGCCGCCGCCCGATATTGGCGACGAGGATATTCCGTTCTAATGCTGTTCGTTACGGAATGCGTGATGTGTGGCCCGCTCTGGGGCGGCGCATTACGCATTTCTCACGTTAATCTTTAATCTCTAGTATGTCCGAAACACCGCAAAAACCACAGCCGGGAAGTTCGGCCGAACGCCGACCAAGCCCGAAACCACAGGCCGCTCAATCACCGCGGCGTCGCTCTGCGACCCGTCACGATCAAGAGGCGCAGCGGCAGCGTCTGGTGGTGTTTGCCACCGCCGGCGCCTTAGCAATTGCGCTTATTGCGATCATCAGCGGCCTGCTGTACGAACAAGTCTGGTTGCCCGGTCGCCCGGTTGCCCGCGTCGCTGATACGACGTTAAGCCGGAGTGATTACTGGGCCGAGCGCCGTGAAGCCTATATCCGTGAGATTGTGCAGAATTTCCAACTGCTGGCCCTTTTCGGCGGGAATCCGCAGTTTACCCAGCAGTTCCAGAATCAAAGCCCCAACATTCAGGCGCTGATTGAGAATGTGCGTTCACTTGATGTGGATGAGGCCGTGGTGTCTGGTTGGATCGACCGTCAGGTGAAGCAGCGCGGCGCACAAGAATTGGGCTTGAGTGTCAACGATGACGAAGTAAACCAGTTGCTTGTGCGCGACCTTGGACCGATCTTTTTGCCGCCGCCGCCCGCTCCGATCACGGAAACGGTTGAACCGGCGCTTGAACCAAGCCCCGAGGCGACCGGCGAGGCCGCTGCCGATGTGACCCCCGAGGCGACAACTGAGGTCGAGGCAACGGCGGAGCTGGAGTTTACGCCAACGTCCGAGCCGACGTTCACCCCTGCACCGACACCCGGCCCGGCAGAAGCCGCCACGCAGGTAGACGAGATCTTCC
>JAAUQO010000023.1 GCA_012032775.1 Oscillochloris sp.
AACGCGGCGGCCGGCGCGAACGACGGCCGCAGCAGGCTCCGGTTGCCGAAAGCTATAGCTCGCCGGACTTCGAAGAGGAGTTCACCGGTGATGCGACGCTCGAAGACTTGTTGTCGAAATTCGGCGGCCCGTCAAGCAATCGGAAGGATCGCCGTGGCCGCGACAGCGACAATGACAACGACGAGGAAGACGAAGAGGAGTACAGCGATCGGCAGGAGCGCCGCCAGCGCGATGCCATTCGTCGTACGTTGCAGCAGGTCGGCCGCGACGATTAACGTCGGTTGATGTGTGGCGCGGGGTGTCGGCCCCTTCCTTGCCGATACCCCGCGTTGCTATGTCATTTGACATCGTCCTGACGCGGCGAGTATAATATTCTGAGCTTTTTTGATCGCTTATTATCGCGCCAGTGGCGTGAAGTAATGTTAGGAGTAACGTAATGCCGAAGCGAACATGGCAGCCAAAGCGCATTCCGCGCCGGCGTAAGCATGGATTTTTGTCGCGGATGGAAACCAAAGACGGGCGCGAAGTGCTGCGCCGCCGCCGCGCCAAGGGCCGTTGGAAGTTGTCGGTTAGCGACGAGCGGCGGGCGGTTCGACGCGGCCACCGTTAGGCCGACGTGGTGAACGGATTGTGCCTTCAGTCAGGGTACAGAGTTGGCCGGCTAACGCTCGCTCTGTACCCTGCGGTTTGTCCGGGGTGGATCGATGAAGCGTTCGTATCGGCTGCGCCGGCCCGATCAATTTCGGCGGGCACGTCGTGAGGGCCGATCGTTCAGTACTGCTCTGCTGACGTTGTATGTTGTGGCCGGTCGGCGGCGGAAGACACGCTGTGGGTTTGTAGTCGGAAAGCATGTCGGTGGTGCTGTGGAGCGTAATCGGGCTAAGCGGCGCGTACGTGAAGCGGTACGGTTGGCATTGCCGATGATCGCTTCCGGTTATGATCTGGTTTTTGTAGTTCGTGGCTCCACAGTGATCGAGGCCGCCTTCCCCGCGATTCAGACAAGCGTTGAGCAGTTGTTGCGCCGGGCCGGTCTCTGGAATGTGCCGGCAGTTCCAACCACGGCGATGATACAATAGACGCTTGATTGCAACCAGGACAGTCCCGCTGATCGTCAAAGTTCTTACCTTGTTCGATGTACGGCTCGTTCGTTTATGTATGGCCTGATGGCTTCGCATAAGCGATATTTACGCGAAGAGGTTTATTCTATGGGTGCTATCTGGTCCGGTTTTGTCGGCTTTCTTGAACAGGCGTTGCTCTGGTTTTCGACGGTAACCGGCAGTGTGGCCCTGGGAATCGTGCTCTTTACTGTTTGTGCTCGCCTGGTAATCTTGCCGTTGACGCTTACGTCGCTGCGTTCTAGTCGCCGCATGCAGGAGATCCAACCGCTGATCAAAGAGTTGCAGCGGAAATATGGCAAGGAGCCGCAGCGGCTGCAAGAAGAGACGCTGAAGATTTATCGCGAGCAGAAGATCAACCCGTTGGGCGGATGTCTGCCGCTGTTGTTGCAGTTGCCGATCTTTTTCGGTGTGTACCAGGCCGTCTATCACCTGATGGTGCCTGAGCAACGCATTAATCTGAGCGCCGACGCTGCTGCTGCATTGCAAAATCCCGAAATCGCGGCGATGTTTAATGAGCAGTTGTTCGGATTTATCGATCTTGGTACAGCTACCTTCGGCGCAGCCGGTTTCGCCGGAATTGCCTATGTGATTCTGCCGCTGCTTTCGATTCTTTTGCAGTTCTTGCAACAGTTGATGGCGACGCCGCGAGTGCAGGATCCGCAGCAGAAGGCGATGATGCAGGCAATGATGTTTATGCCGTTCATCTTTGGCTATATCGCCTTTACGTTCCCTACCGGCGCTGTGTTGTACTGGGTGGTGAGTAGTCTTGTCGGCGTGGTGCAGCAGTATTTCACGTCCGGTTGGGGTTCGTTGGCCAATTACTTGAAATTTCTGCCGCCTGATGGCCGGATTACAACGGCGTCTGCGCTGTCGCCGGCTGTTGTCGGTGCGACTGCCGGCGGCGCTGAGGCTGCGGCTCCGGCTCCGAAAACAGATTTCTGGTCGGTGATGCGCCCGTTGACGGAGACAACGTTGTCGAATGCGCCGCAAACAGTGGAATCCGAAGGGGTTACAGATGTCGATGCGGTTGAGTCGGCGATGAAAGAAGCCCGTAGTCAGGGCCGAGCACAAGCGAATCTGCGCCGACCGCGCCGACGGCGATAGCCGGGCTTATTTCAGGTAGGCACTGTTTCGTCTTGCATTGATACGCCTGAACCGTCGGTGGCGCAAGCCTTGCCTGAACAGTTGTAAACATCGATTACCAGCACAGTGTTTGCGAGGGAAGGTATGAAGAGCATCGAGATCAGCGCGCGTACGGTCGCCGAAGCCGTCGAGCTCGCGCTTGCGCAGCTCGGCAAGGATCGCGACGAGGTTATGATCGCGGTGCTGGAATCCGGCGAGCAAAGCGATGAGGCGCTGGTACGGGTGACGGTGGTTGATGATGAGGAAGAAGAAGAGGCGGTTGCGGCGCCTTCACCGGCAACCGGTACCGTTACCGGGATCGCCCAGGGCATTCTGGAAGATTTGCTTGAGCGCATGGATATCCACGCCTATGTGACGGCGGTTCTCAACCGGGTGCCCGGCCAGAAAGGTGATATCGAGGAGACGGTGACGCTGCATGTGGAAGGCGCCGATGAGGAGGCGATGGGCTTGCTGATCGGTCGGCGCGGTGAAACGTTGCGCTCGTTGCAGTTCTTGCTTAACCTGTTGGTTAGCCGGCGGGTGCAGAAGTGGCCGCAAGTGGTGGTCGATGTCGGGAATTATCGTCAACGCCGCCAGGAGTCGCTCGAAGGCCTGGCACGGCGTATGGCGGAACGGGTACGACAGACCGGCCGGCCGATCATGCTTGAGCCGATGGCTGCCTATGAGCGGCGGATTGTGCATCTGGCGCTGCGCGAAGATAAAACGATTTATACCGAGAGCAGCGGCGAAGGTGAGAATCGCAAGATTGTGATTTATCCCGTTCGCTAGTGTTCGTTGACAGCCGTCAATTCGCAGAGGCGCCCTCAGGGGCGTCTCTGTCTATCTTCAACCGTGATACAGTATCTTGCAATCGGTCATCTGACACGCGATGTGTTGCCGCAAGGCGGCTACGCACCCGGCGGAAGTGTGTTGTATGCAACGGCAACTGCGCAACAACTGGGCTTGCAGAGCGGTTTGCTAACAGTTGCGGCTCCAGAGGATGTCCCGCAATTACCGATCGATCTGCTCGTGCAGGCAGCGCCGCAGTCAACGACCTTCGAGAATCGCTATAGCAGCGCCGGGCGGCGACAAGTGCTGCACGCCGTCGCACCGCCGATTGATATCCGCCGGTTGCCACGAGATTGGTACGATGTGCCGCTGGTGCATCTGGCGCCGGTGGTGCATGAATGTAGCCTGGCGTTGGTGAACGATTTTCCTAACGCCTTGATTCTTGTTACGCCACAGGGCTGGATGCGTGATTGGGATCGGACGCTTCCTGCTGAGGTGCGTCGTCGATCCTGGCATCCTGATCCTGCGCTCTTGCGGCGCTTGACGGCGCTGGTATTGAGTATCGAGGATGTGGACGGCGATGAGGCGTTGCCTGCTGCGTTCGCCGCTGATTGCCCGCTGGTGATTGTGACGCGTGGCGCAGCGGGGGCTACCGCCTATCTGAATGGGCATCCCCATGCCGTTGTGGCCTATCCGGCGATCGAACGTGATCCGACCGGCGCCGGCGATGTGTTCGCAGCGGCGCTGTTGATCGGGTTGCACGAGTTGCACGATCCGCTGGCCGCAGCGGCATTTGCGGCAGCGACGGCAGCCTGTTCGGTTGAGGCAGTTGGGATGGCCGGAATCCCCGATCGTGAGACGGTTCTGCAGCGGCTCTACTAACGGATGCTGGGCCTGTTGACAGCGAAGTTGCCAACAGGCCCAGCGCATTTTATAGGTGGAACGTCGCCGCGATCCGGCCAAACTGGATCTTCGCGCCGTCGCTTAGCGGATTCGGCGTGTTTGGTTCAAGGCGTGCACCGTCTACGCGCGTATAATTGGTGCTGTTCAAGTCGGTGATCGTCCACTGATCGCCTTTGTGGTTGATCCGAGCATGCTGCCGGCTCACACCGCCGGTCTCGCCGCCGTGTGGCGTGAGATCAACTTCTGGGAAGATGTTGCTGACCGGATCTTCACGCCCGATGATGATTTCCTCGCGATCGGTAGGCAGCTTCATCTCCTGGCCGTCGCTCAACACAAGCCGGGGGCCGGCCGCCTGAGGTGCCGGCGTAGGTGCGGCTGCAGCCGGAGTCGGTGTTGCTTCAGGAGTTGCAGGCGGCGGCGTTGCGGTCGGGGCCGCAGCAGCCGGCATCGTTCCACCGCTCAGCGCGGCGAGATCGCTCCTGGCCTTGGCAAGGGCCGTGCGGGCTTCGTCGAGGCCGGCGAGCACGGCGGGTGGTGTGGCGGCGCCGAAGGTGGACTGCATCTGCTCGAACTGGCTGATAATCTGCTGCTGGCGGGCAATCTCGGCTTCAAGTTCAGCTTTACGAGCCGGATCGACGGCGGGTGCCGGTGCGGGTGTTGCTGCGGGCTCCTCGGTAGGCGGCGGTGCAGCCTCAGCGGGGGTTGGCGCGGCGGTTGCACTCTCAGCCGGGGCAGGTGCGGCTTCAGGCGGGGGCGCCGTCGCAGCAGCGATCTCCTCCGGGGTTGCCGCGATGGTGGGCATATCGGCCGCATCAGGCGGTGTAGCCTCTGCCGTTGCTGGTGGCGCTTGATCGACCGGTGGATTGGCCGCGTCGATTGGCGCGACAACCGTTGCCTCCATATCGTCGGCGGTTTGTTCAGGCGCCGGGGTTGCGACGGCGGAGATCGGTGTTTCGTGTTGCGAACTTAAATCCGCGCCGCAATTATCACAGAAGCGTTCGCCCGGCAGCACGGCTGAACCACAAACTTTACAAATTAACTGATTGGCTGCCGAGGCCGGCGCGGTGTCGGCCGGCGGCGATGCGAGCATCGTTGGGGCATCGGCGGAGCTTGCAACAACCGGAACCGGCGTCGGCGCAATTGCGCTCAAGCTGGCGCCGCAATTCTCGCAGAACGCTTCGCCGGGCAGGACAGTTGTGCCGCAGCTTGGGCAATTCGGTGCAGCCATTGTCGGTTGATCGGGCGAGACCGAGGCCGCCGGCTGGGCGGCTTCGCCCCCAAGGCGCGCTCCGCACTGATCGCAGAAGCGATTGGCGGGGTCGTTCTGCGCGCCGCAGTTAGGACATGTGCTCATTGAGATAACTCCTCAGCTATCAAAAAGGATTCGGTGATGCGACGGCAAGCGTGTTGTGCTGACGCATCGCACCCTTATTCCTCAAGTTTTTGGGTGAGCCGACGGGTGGCGTACTTCAGCTCTTTCTGGGTTTCGGCACTGATTTTGGCGCCCTGTTCAAGTTGTTCGGCTTGCTGGCGCGTTTTCTCGGCCAATTCCAATTCGCCCAGATCAAGCAGGCGGGTGGCGGCGGCGCGCAGTTTCTGGGTTGCGCCGCTGGTATTGCCTACTTCGGCTTCGGCCAGCGCCCGTGTCTGGAGTTTGAAGGCGGTCACTTTCTCGACCAGGTTCATCACCCGCGGATCATAGGCGGCCGCATTTGCGTCGGCGGTAAACTCCAGCAGCACATCTTGCTTCACGATCTGCTCTTTTTCCTCACCGACCAGGGTTGCGTGCAATTCGGCCTGGGCAATGCGGAAGGCGCCGGTGGCTCGTGCCGGCAACATCATATCGATGACAATGCTGGCGGTATCGCCATAGATCAGATCACCCAACCGCACAGCAACCTCATTCACGCCGATCGTTGGTAGCCGAGGTTGGCGATTGTTGGTGTGACACGATGCACGGCACGTGGAGTTACCTCGCGTACCAACCGTAGCAGCAGGCGTGCATCTTTGGCGGCGGTGCCCTGAGCGCTGCGCACGGCGCGTTGGAAAAACTGGTGGATGTGGTTCGGCTCGGCGATATAGTCGGAGTTTCCTTCGGTGAATTCGGCCAGATCGTCGAGTAACTTCTCATTCCATTCGGCACCGAGGCCAAGGGCCGTGATCCGCACACCGGCCTGACCAAGACTACGTGCGATATTGCGGCAGGTCTCCTCATCGCCCCAGGTCTGCCCATCGGTAAGCAGGAGCATATAACCAAGCCGATCAGGCCCGGCGTGCTTCTGCAACTCAGTCTGGCCGGCCTGCATCCCGAGCGACATCGCCGTGCCGCCCGACTCGACGATTGTATCGATCGCGGCGAGCAGCGCGGCCTTGTCGGCGGCGGGAGTTGCCGGCACCAGTGTTTGCACCGTATCGTCGAAGATCACGATCGAGACAACATCGTCGGCGGTGAGGGTTTCGATCACGCGCCTGGTGGCGGCCTTCATGCTCTCAAGCTTGGCGCCCTGCATCGAACCCGAGTGGTCGAGTACCAGGCAGAAATTGAGCGGCACAGCAACCGACGGCGGAGCGGTGGGTGTTGCTTCAACCAGGAGATAGGCTACCTGTGGTCCGCCCGTTACCGGGATCGGCGCACGCCCCCAGGTACAGGTGAGCGTTACGGCATCGGCCATCGAGATCCTCCTTATCACAGTTGCAGTTGTTGATCCGGCGGCGAGGCCGTACCATCAACAATCACAATCTTCTAAACGTGCGGTACAGCTTTCGTTGCGTCGTAGAACGTGGTTGCGGCGGGCGAACGCAACATGCCGTTATCGTCGTCGCTGTCGGGCAGCGCAGCGGCGACCCCGCAACACAGAAACAGTGTCATAATCCCGGAGATAATTCCGATTAATGCATCGCGGCGTCCATGGCGTGAGTTGCGAACCGGTTCCCCGAAGAATGCAACGGCGCCGATAATCGCTGCAGTGGGGCCAAGGATCGTCGGCGGTAGCGCAAGTAAAACGCCGAAGCCGCTCAACACTTCGTTCGGATCACCGGTTCCTGCGCCGATAATGACGAATATCAGTGCAACCAGCATCCAGACGGCACTCACGGTGCCGAGCCAGAAACCGACGCGGGCCAGCGTTGTGCTGCCCGCTTGAGTAGACGGCGGCAATGCTCCACCGGTTGCGGGATGGGGCGGCAATGTTGGGATATTGCCGAGCATCGCGCCTGATTGCGGCGTTATGGCAATGGTTGAGCCGATCGCCGGGGCTGCCGCCGCACCGGCAGCCGTTTGCACCAGATAGCCGGTGCCGAGCAATGCGCGCCGGAACTCGCCGATACTGCTGAAGCGTTGTTCGGGATCGTTATCGGTGGCGCGGGCGATCGTGGCCGCCAGATCGGCCGGCAAGGCCGGATTGAGTTGCGTGAGCGGGGGCATGCGAAACGGCGTCATCGCGGGATCATGGCCGCTGAGAAGATGATGCAGCAGCACGCCGAGGCTGTAAATATCGGAGCGGGCATCGGTCTGACCGCGGCCATACTGCTCCGGCGCACTGTAGCCCATGGTGCCGTAGGCCTGCGTATCTTTGGTCTGACCGGCCTTGAAGAGGCGGGCGATGCCGAAATCGATCAGCTTGAGCTGCCCTTCGGGTGTGATCATCACATTCGCCGGCTTGAGATCGCGGAAGATCACCGGCGGCTGTTGGGCGTGCAGGTAGGCCAACACATCACAGAGTTGCAATGCCCAACCCTGAACCTCGGGCAGCGGGCGCGGGTATCCTTCGCGCTGCGCGTAGGCATGCAAGGTTTCGCCGGGGACGAACTCCATCACCAGATAGTTCTTGCCGTCCTCGGTGAAGTGGTCGGTCACGCGGGGCAGATTGGGATGGCTGAGCCGGGCCAGCAATTCGGCCTCGTACTTGAAGGCATCGCCGGCTTGCTGACGTTCAAGCGGCGAAGTGATCTGAGCGTCGCTCATCTCCTTGACCGCCCAGCGCACCGTACTGAGCCGGCGGTCGGCGGCGAGATAGACGGCGCCCATGCCGCCCTGACCGAGTTTTTTGGTCAGTTCGTAGCGATTTTGCAGCACGCGCAGCGGCGCAGCGCTGGTTGGCAGGCGAGTACCGCACTCGGGGCAAAATGCGATCCCGGGCGACACCTGGGTATTGCAACTCGGACAATTCATGGTTCAGACTACAGTATTATTCCGCGAATCGCACCAGCACCGAGGCGATATTGTCTTCGCCGCCGGCCTGATTGGCGGCCGAAATCAGGTCGGCGCAGATACGCTGCGGATCGTCGGTACGCCCAATGATACGCTCCATCTCGGCGTCGCGGGTCATCTCCCACTGGCCGTCGGAGCAGAGCAGCAACGCATCGCCGGGACGCATCCGCTCGCTGAAGACATCAACCTCGACATCGGACTTATCGCCGAGCGAGCGCAGCACCGCATTCCGCTGCGGATGCGTATAGATGTCCTCGTCGGCGATCTGGCCGAGATCGACCAGTCGCATCACCAGCGAATGATCTTTGCTGATCCGGCGAAGTTTGCCGTCCCGATACAGATACGTACGACTGTCGCCGACGTTTCCGACAATCGCCCGATCACCGATCAGCAACGCCATGGTGATCGTGGCGCCCATATCGTTGCCCTGGCTGTTGCCTTCGTCGATAATGGCCTGATTGGCGCGCAAAACGGCTCGACGCACCAGATCGCGGGCGGCGTCTTCGGCATACAGTTCATCGGGGCCGATCGCGCGGGTGAGATACTCGCCCAGGATTACCTCGGCGGCGCCGCGTACAGCCAGCCCGCTCGCAACCTCGCCGGCGGCGTGGCCGCCCATGCCGTCGGAGACAATATAGACACCCCAGCCATGGAGCTGACCGTCGTTATTTAGGCTCAGGTTCAGGGTAAAATAGCTGTCTTCGTTGTGATCGCGCACAATTCCGGTGTCGGTCGCAGCTCCAACGAGTTGGCGCAGCGCTGTCGGACGGGTGCGATCGGCGAGCATCTGTTCGAACTGTTCGGCGAGTTCGTGGGCAGTGGTAAGCGTGCCGGTGCGCAGGCCGCGCAACAATTGCGGCAGTTTGTATTCGGCAGCTTCGGCGTTGTCTTCGTCGAGGCGCTGCGTCGTACGAGGCGTGGCGGTGAGCTGTTCGAGCAGTTCGGCCAGGGCGTTCAGATCGGACTTGACGGCGGCCGCATAGCCATCGTCGGGGATGCGGCGCAGGCCGGGCACATCGCGCAGGCGTGCCACCCCGCCGGCGAGTGGTTCGACATCGGCGGGTGTGATTGGGCCGAGGGCCATGTCGCGCTGATGCAAGGCCGCCACAAGGCGCGCCAGGCTTAGCCCAACTGCGAGGGCCGTCGTTTCGTCGAGCGGTACTTCGATCGCGGTACGCCCACTATCGTGCAGCAGAGTCAGGGCACGATCACCGGCGACGACATGATCCCAGACTTCGGGCAGTTGGGCGCGCAACGGCTCGCCATCGATGGTTGTGATCAGCGCCGGACCCGAGTCGACGCCGGCGGAACCAAGCACCCCGCGATAGTTGCGTTGCTCCAGAGCGGCACCGCAATCCATACAGAACGACTCACCGGCTTCATTTGCCGTCGAGCCGCAGGCCCAGCACTGGCGCCAGGGTTGCGTATCCCGCACCATCACCCGGCCCTCGGCCGGCGCGTCGGCGGACAACGCATACCGTTCGGCAAACAGCGTCGGCCCCGCAGCATCATTCGGCGGAGTGGTGTTATCTTCCATCATTTCTTCCTCCTGGGCAGCGGCATGAGCCGAATCGTCCAGCGGTGCGAGCGGGCCGGTAGTGCCGGTAGCTGCGGGCGGCTCGGAATCGACCAATGAGGCGACAAGCCAGGCGTGATCATCGGCGCTGGGATGAAACGCCGGCAACGGCGCGGCACAGTTGAAGCAGAAACGAGCGCTATTGCGGTTGGTTGCGCCGCACGAGTTGCAGGTCGGCATCGCCTTCCTCCAAAATGCAAAAACCAAAAGCGAACAACTTCACCGTTCCGTGAGCCTACGTGTTACGCCCAACAGCCCACGCTCGCTGTCTTATCCCTGCGGCGTTGTGGTCTCGCCGGCGACGCGTGCGATCACCACACTGATATTGTCGCGGCCGCCGCGCCGATTGGCCAGTGCGATCAACTGTTCAGCCAGCCGCGCCGGATCAGTCTCGGTTTCGACCATATGGCTCAACTCCGCATCTTCGACGTGATTGGTCAATCCATCGGAGCAGAGCACAATTACGTCGCCGACGGCAAGTGATTGGCTGCGCAAATCAACCTCGATCGTTGGATCTGCGCCCAGCGAGCGATAAATCATATTCCGCTGCGGATGCACGCGGGCCTCTTCCGGAGTGAGTTGGCCGATATCGACAAGCCGTGCCACGATACTATGATCGTGGGTAAGCTGCATAAGCGGGTTGGCGTCGCCATTGACGCCGGCCGGATTGATCAGATAGGCTCGACTATCGCCGACATGGGCGATATGCGCGCGGCGTTCGGTGAGCAATGCGATCGTCAGTGTTGTGCCCATACCCTGTTGCGGGCCGGCCTTGTGGGCGGCCGCGTAGATGCGCTGGTTCGCCTGTTGAACCGTTCGATTCAACAAGGCATGCCAATCCTCGTCATTGGCCGGTACCCCATGTTCAAGCGCAGCGCGCAAGGCCTGTTTGATGGTTTCACTGGCCCACTGCGAGGCGACATCACCGGCGGCGTGGCCGCCCATGCCGTCGGCAACCAGCAAAAGCGTACCGATGGTGCCGTCGGCGGTGGAGAACTCGCCGCTGTAGCAGGTATCTTCATTCACCTGCCGCACCATCCCGCGATCACTGCGGGCGACAACGGCGAGGTTCAGCCGCGGCGGCGTGCGGGGTGCGCCGGTTGCGCCGGCGGCCAGTGACGTACCACATGCAATACAATATTTTGCCGCAGCCCGATTGCCGCGCCCGCAAACCCCGCATGGGCGCACCGATGCACGCATGGCCGGCAGCCGCCCGGTGATGCGGACGGTCTCACGGCCGATGGCGATCTGCTCGGCGAGGCTATTGAGAATACGCGACAACTCGCGGATCGCTTCGGCGGCCTGATCGCGGGCCACACCCTCGGCGCTCTCCAGCCGGCGGCGCCAGTAGGCGACACCATTCTCAACCAGGTTCAGCAGTTCGCGCAGGCTAAGGGTATCGGCCGAGATGCGCAAGCGCCCGCTGCCGGGCAGCATCACCTCGTCGGACGCCGCATCAACCACGACCGCAGCGCCGCAGCGCGTACAAAAGCGGGCGGTCGGCAACAACGGCGCACCACAGGCGGCACAAGTTCGGGTGGCATCGCTAATCAACGCGACAACCCCTCGTCAGGTCGTGGAGAGAATTGATCGCTCACGGTTTTGCACTGCATCTCCGGCTCCTCTGGCGGCGACGTTCCGGTGCTAAGACGACGGAAATTCGGCGCAGGATGCGCCTACAAGTTGCATTCAACGGTGAGCTATACTATCTAAAAGAGGCGAAAATTGGGGCCAGCCTGATTATAGCATAGGAGCTACGGCGCGTGTCTACCCCCTCTGCACTCTGTATTCATTGCGGGCAACCGCTTAATCGGGCCGATGCTCGGTTTTGTACCCATTGCGGCAAGGCGCAGGTTCACGCTGCGCCGGCCAATGCTCCGGCGGCGACTGCGGCCCTTGGCGCGGCGACTCTGCATCTGCAGGAGGAAGGCCAGAGCCGCGATCTTACGCTTGCCGACAAGCAGATCAGCCTTGGTCGCGCCGCCGACAACGATATTGTCTGTACGTCGCGCTTCGTCTCCGGACGCCATGCCCGGATCGAGCCGCTCGGTGTGAGCCACCGGATCGTCGATCTGGGTTCGACCAACGGCATGCTTTACGAGGGCCGGCGGGTTGCGCAGCACGATCTGGCCGACGGCGACGTGATCCGGATCGGCGATCCGGCCAGCGGCAGCTTTGTGACGCTGACGTACCATAATTCGGCGGCGCAGCGTGCGCCACAGGCAGCGCAGGTTTCCCACAGCTACCCGCTCGATCCGAACGACCCCCAGATCACGATCGGCCGCGTTGGCTGCGACGTGGTGCTCGATAATCCGCAGGTGTCGCGCTTTCATGCCCAGATCGATCGGGCGCCGGGCGGCGGGGCGATTCTGCGTGACGCCGGCTCAACCAACGGCTCCTTTGTGAATGGGCAACGGATCAGCGCGCCACAGCAATTGAACGCCGGTGACGTGATTCAGGTCGGTCCATTCAAACTGGTCTACAATCTCGCCAGCCTCGATCAATACGATCAGCGCGGCGCCCTACGGATCGACGCCACCGGCCTGACTCGTCGCGTGACCTACAAAAGCAAGCAGCGGATTATTCTGCACGATGTCTCGATCAGCATCGCGCCCCGCGAGTTTGTGGCTCTGGTGGGTGGATCGGGGGCCGGCAAAAGCACCTTGATGAAGGCGCTCTGCGGCTATTTACCGGCCGACGGCGGCACGCTACGGGTGAACGGCGACGATTTCTATCGCAACTTCGACGCCTATCGCACCATGCTGGGTTATGTGCCGCAGGACGACATTCTGCATCGCGGCTTGCCGGTGAACCGGGCACTTGACTACACGGCTCGTATGCGACTGCCGACCGATACTTCGGATCAGGAGATCGAGGCGAATATCGACCGGGTGCTGGAAGATGTCGAGATGAGCGGGCATCGCAGCGCCCGGATCGACGATCTTTCCGGCGGCCAGCGCAAGCGTGTCAGCATCGGCGCGGAGTTGTTGGCCGAGCCGAGTCTGTTTTTTCTTGATGAACCGACCTCCGGCCTCGATCCGGGCCTGGAGAAGAAAATGATGTACACCATGCGCCGCCTGGCCGACAGCGGGCGCACGGTAGTGCTGGTGACCCACGCCACGGCGAACATCAAGGAGTGCGACCATGTGGCGTTTATGGCGGCGGGCCGCCTGGTATTTTTCGGGCCGCCGGCCGAGGCCCTGAGCTACTTCGGAGTTGCCGATTTTGCCGATATTTATACCAAACTGGAGAACCCGAAAGGCCCGAATGCGCCGCTCGAGCCACAGAGTGCCGTGGTGCAGCGCGATCTGAGTGAAGAGTATACCCGCTGGCGGGCGGCACATACGCAGGGCGAGCCGACCCTGGCTGAACTCTGGGAACAGAAGTACCGGCGCTCGGAGCCATACCGGCGCTATGTGGCCGAACGCTTGCAGCAGGCGCCGGCCGGGCCGGTTGTGGCCGCAACACCAACCCAAATCCGCACCACGAAAGTGTCGCCGTTGCGTCAGTTGGCGATCCTGACCCGGCGCTATATCGACATAACGCGCAATGATGGGCGTAACCTGTTGATCTTGCTGTTGCAGGCGCCGCTGATCGCGGTATTGCTTTTGTTGGTGGCCCGCAGCGATGCGCTGACCGGAGTGCAGGCGATCGACTTGATTCAGCGTGGCGAAGCGAAGAAAGTGCTGTTCATGCTGGCAACGGTGAGTGTCTGGTTCGGGATTATCAATGCCGCCCGCGAGATCACAAAGGAGCTACCGATCTACCGGCGCGAGCGATTGGTGAATTTGCGCATCGTTCCATATCTGGCCTCTAAGGTGGCGGTTCTTAGCCTACTGATCCTGTTGCAAACGGCGGTGCTGGTCGGCATACTGGCGCTGAAGGTGCAATTCCCGGCCGATACCGGGCTTGTGTTGCCGGCGCTGCTGGAAGGGTTTGTCACCCTGGGGCTCAGCGCATTTGCCGGCACGGCGCTGGGATTACTGATCAGCGCCGCCGCCGACAGTGGTGATCGCGCGATCAGCATCGTGCCGCTGGCATTGATCCCGCAGATTCTTTTCGCGGGGTTGATCTTTGCGATTGAGGGGTTGGCCGAGCCGCTTTCATGGCTGACGATCAGTCGCTGGTCGATGGATGGATTAGGGGCGAGTATGAATTTGAACGCGCTTTGTAACCTGCCGAACACCGACGATCGCGGTGGCGTGCCGCCGGGATGTACGCCGAATTTCCTGGAGATCGAGGCGGCTTACAGCCATACACCGGGACACCTGCTTGGGCGTTGGGCGATCCTGTTGGTATACGCACTGGTGTGTCTTGCGATCACCGCATGGCTGTTGCGCCGGCGCGATCGACAGGTTTAGGAACCGCTTGTGGTTGTTGCATTCATGCCTGATCGGCACTGCGACAACCCGCGCTGGAAATGTGAATTATTGTTTATAATCACAAAAGGCGGTTTCTGCATCCTGTGCAACAGAATCCTGTTTTTCGCCTAACATGGCGATATAATGCGGATATAGCGTAAGCCAATTCTGTGCATGCCCTTGACAGCCTGATTCTGTGTGGAGTATAATCCAAAGGGATTTTAGTAAATGCTGGGGGCAACATGCCCCCTTTGCCATGCTTATGGCTCCGGCGGCGCATGGACGAAGGCGGTGAAGGAATGTCGCTAGGGCAGAAAATCGGTCGCCTCCGCCAGGAGCGAGGGTTGACACTTCAGGAAGTTTCCGATGGTTCGGGCTTGACGCCCTCGTTTCTGAGTCGGTTGGAGCGCGATAAAGTCAATATTTCGGTCGCGAATCTGCGTAAGCTGGCGCAATTTTTCAGCGTCCAGATGACGCACTTTTTTGAAGGCGAGGACAATCAACAGGTTGGGCAGGTGGTTGGTGTGGCCGACCGTATTCGGCTCAGTCTTGATGATGCACCCGTCCAGGTGTATTCGTTGTTGCCTCCCAATAGCGATCTGGAGACACGGCTGATCGAAGCGCGCCCCGGCGGCACGCACCAGGGATTTTCCGGCCGCGGCAGCCAGATGGTGCTGGTGTTGGAAGGGTGTGTGCGCTTTGTCCTGGGCGAAGAAGCGTACGAACTCCAGTCCGGCGACACGCTCTTCTATCGCGATGATGTTGCGCATAGCTGGACGAATATCGGTGAGGCGCCGGCATCGGTTCTCGCTGTGAGTGCCTTGAACAGCCGTGACGATCGTTGAAGTTTGGGGTTCAGCCCTGATCCATGGTGTATGGGATGTCGGGAACGGGCGCGCAATCGCAACTGCGCGCCTTTTGTGTTTCCTGGCTGTAAACTTGCTAGCTAAGTTGTTATGACAATGCCAACCTTTCAAATACCGTGGCGAGCCATTGCCCGCTGGTTGTTGGTTTTCGCCGCGCTTTACGGCGTCGGATGGCTGTTATGGAGTGCGCGAAGTGCGCTGACTCCATTTCTTGTTGGTGTGATTCTGGCCTATTTGCTGTTGCCGCTGGTTAATCGCTTCGATCGGAGCATGCCGCGTTGGGCGGCGATCCTGAGTGTCTATGTGCTTGGGATTGTGGTTGTGACGCTCTTTTTCAGCTTTCTGCTCCCGCCGCTGATCGATCAGGTGAATCAGTTGATCCGCTCGACGCCCTCGATCGACCAGTTGCAGCTCTGGGCCGATCAATTGATCGACGAGTATGAGCAACTCCTGGCAACGCTGCCGCCGGCAATCGAGGAACAGGTGCGCGCCGGAATCAGTTCTGCACTCAGCCAGGGACTCGATACAATTCGCTCGAACCTGGTTGATTATGTGCGCGGCCTCGGGACGTTTCTGGTCAATAGTGTGCTCTCGGTCGTCAATACAGTCACATTTTTGCTCGGTTTCTTTCTGATCCCCTTCTGGTTGTTCTATGTGTTGATGGACCATCAGAACGGGATCGAGACGATCGATAAGCTGATCTATCATCGCCTGCGGGCCGACTTCTGGGCGCTGATGACGATCATCGATAAGGTGTTCAGCGGGTATCTGCGCGGCCAGTTGATTCTTGGAACGGCGGTCGGCACTGCGGCCGGCGGCGGCTTGTTGATCCTGAGTATGTTCGGCCTGGAAGTAGATTATATCTTGTTGTTGGCGGTGATTGCCGGTATCACCGAGTTGGTGCCGGTGATTGGGCCGATTCTGGGCGCGATTCCGGCGGTTATTCTCGGCTTTATCGACTCGCCGACCACTGGGATTGCGGTACTGATTCTGTATATCCTGATCCAGCAGTTGGAGAATAATTTCCTGGTGCCGCGGATCGTCGGTGAAAGTGTCGGGATTCATCCGGCGGTGCTGATGGTGTTGCTGGTGGTGTGTGCGCAGGTGTTCGGCTTACTTGGTGCCATCCTCTCCGCCCCGCTCGGCGCCGTTTCGCGCGATGTGTTGGCCTACCTGTTCGGTCGTCTGAGTGATCCGCCCCGGCCCGCCGGCCTGTTGCCCGACCGCTTGCGTGAGGTGATCACGCCGCCTTCGCCGGTAATGATTTCGCCGAAGCCGTTGAGCGACGAGGTGGTGACGACGGAGTTGCCGGGCGAGGATCTGGAGCAGGAATCACAGGCTGTGGCGCCGAAACCGGATCAATCCGAGCCGCGCGATAAGCCCGGTTCGCCGGAACCGGCATAGATTCAATGCGGAATCCGGAATGCAACACGCAGAATGCGAACTGTAAACTGCAACATGCAAAAGCCGCTGTCGATAAATTTTCATCGACAGCGGCTTTTGTATCTGTGCGTCGGCCCTAGCCCTCGATCTGCGGCATCGGTGTGCCGGCCCGGCTACGTCGGCGCCAGACTTTTCCAATCGGGCGGTGCGTCGCCCGTCGAGCCAGGACATAAGGATCGCTGGCGCAGAGTTGACGGCGTACACGCAGACTGCGTCCGGTGAACAGCCCACCCATAAACCAGCTCAAGTCGTGCAACGAAGCTAATTTGTCGGCCACCACCAGAACCCAGCCCTCGGGGGTGGTTGGCCGCGGGCCGAATGGGTACATATGGCTGATGATCGCCGCCGCTACGTCCTCGGGTTCGCCGAGTTCGGTGGCGACACGGGCCGCGATCGCGCCGTGGCTGGTAAGTGTGCCGAGCCGCGAGTCGAGATCGTGCAGGATCGCGGCGCGCACAGCAGTACGCCGATCAGCACCCATCAATGGCGCCAGGTAATGGGCGAAACGCGCGACACGCATCATATGGTCGTGCTTGGGAATACTGTGATGGATGTGCTCCCGCGTTTCGATAACACGGGGGTGAGCAAGAAGATCCTCGATCGCCAGCAAAAACACTCAATTCCTCCTGAAGCCGGGATTTCGGTGGACGATACTGAGGCGAAACGGCTGCGGTTCGCTCGACGCCATTGTTAGGACGTTATACCACCGGGCGGGGTTGCACTTCAATTCTACCATGGGTCCTGTTGTTGGGGATACTTCTGGTGACTCTTTGTTATACTGATGGTATGACGATCATCACCACAACGCGCAGCGTGCGCCTGATGCGGCTCGGGCGGATTGCCTATCAGGCGGCATGGCAACGCCAACGTGAATTGGCGGCGGCCCGTTCCGGCGGCGGTTCCGATTGTCTGCTGTTGCTGGAACATCCGCCCACCATTACGCTCGGCAACAAGGCCGATCCGGCCCATGTATTATTCCCCGCTGAAGATCTTGCCCGGCGTGGTGTCGAGGTTGTGCAAAGTGATCGCGGCGGCGATGTAACCTACCATGGCCCTGGTCAAATCGTCGGCTATCCGATCCTTAAACTTGGCCCACTCGGCCTCGGCGCCGTCGATTACGTGCGCCGGCTGGAAGCGGTGATCATGCATACTCTGGCCGATTTCGGGATCGCCGCCGATCGGGTTGCCGGCCTGCCGGGTGTCTGGACGGCCGACGGCAGTGCGAAGATCTGTGCGATCGGGGTGAAGTTGAGCGCCGGTGGGATTAGTACGCACGGCTTTGCACTGAATGTCGCGCCGAATCTGGCCGACTTCGACTTGATTGTGCCGTGCGGGATCTCCGGCCGGGCGGTTACGTCGATGACGCAATTGCTTGGCCGATCACTCGATCGCGATGCAGTTGCCGCACGCCTGATCGCCCATTTTGCGGCAATATTCGCGGTTGTGTTGGAGACGGAATGATCAATGGTGTGGCATTTGCGCTGGTGATTATCGGCTTGAGCGTGGCCGCTCTCGGCCTTGGGCTTTCGCCGCGCGGCCGGGTGCCGGCGCTTTCGCGATCCGTCCGTGCCGTATTGGTGCTGGTTGGCTTGCTTATGCTCGGCGGCGGTGGTGTTCTGGCTTCGCGGCCGGCTCCAACACCACAGGGCGAATTGCGTGGCGGCGGGCCGACGGCTTTGCCCGCCCCCACCCTGGAACCGGTAGCGTTTGTGCTTACGCCCGATGTGCGTGGGCTGATACCCGCCGAGGCGACGGCGAGTTTGCAAGCCGCCGGGATGGCATTGGGCCAGTCCCAGGCATCGTGCCGTGGGCTTGGAGCCGCGCCGCTCGATCCATTGCCGCCGGCCGGCGCGATCGTTTGTCAGTCGCCGGCGCCTGGTGTGATGGCTGCCGTCGGCGTGCCGGTTGCGTATGTGCTCATGCGCTGATCGGGCCAAGTGCGGTACAATAGAAGTGTCGATCCGAACGGGCCGGCCCGCCGGCTAGTACCGGTCGGCCTCCGTCCGTCGCGGGTTTGTAACGGCCTTGCGGCCGTCACCGGGCGAGGTGCGTCGGAGACGTACGTACGCTTGAGCGTACTAGAGGAACTATCTGATGGCTGAATTGATCCCCCTGATTTCCGGCGACGAATTGCGCACCCAGGCGGCTCCGGCGCGTCCGCGCCGCCCCGAGTGGCTGAAGGCCCGCGCACCTTCGGGCGAGAACTACAGCGATGTGTTTCGCCTGATGCGTGAAAAGGGCTTGAATACGGTTTGCGAAGAAGCACGCTGCCCCAACATCGGCGAGTGCTGGAATAGCCGTACGGCGACGTTTCTGTTGCTCGGCGATACCTGCACCCGCGGTTGTCGCTATTGCGCGATCGGCAAGGGTAAACCACAGCCGATCGATGAGCTTGAACCGGAACGGGTTGCCGAATCGGTCGCGCATCTACGGCTCAAGTTCGCGGTACTCACGTCGGTTAATCGCGACGATGCGCCCGACGGCGGCGCCCATATCTTTGCCCGCAGCATCGAGTTGATCCGTGAACGGGTGCCGGATTGCAAGATCGAGGTACTTATCCCCGACTTCGACGGCAACTGGGAGGCGTTGCAACTGGTGCTTGAGGCCGGGCCCGATGTGTTGAACCATAACATCGAGTCGATCCCGCGGCTTTTCCGGCGCTTCCGCCCGCGCGCCCGTTTCGAGCAGAGCATTGAATTGCTGGCTCGCGCTCGCGCCTTTGGCCCGCAGTTGGTCACGAAAAGCGGCATGATGGTCGGCGCCGGTGAGACGAACGCCGAGGTGCTGGAGGTGATGGACGCACTGCGCAGCGCCGACGTGAATGTCCTGACGATCGGTCAGTATCTCGCGCCCGATGCTTCGTACTGGCCGGTGGATCGCTACGTTACTCCGGCTGAATTCGACATGTTCCGGCGTGAAGCCCTGGCCCGCGGCTTCCGCCATGTTGAAAGCGGCCCGCTGGTGCGCTCAAGCTACAACGCCCACAAGCATGTGGGCGCGGAGCAACACTGATCGGCCTGAAAGGCCTGCGCAACGCGGCTATCGTTTCCTTTGGAATTAGTTGTCGGTTTGATCGAACCGGGCGCAGACGAGCATATTCGTCTGCGCCCGGTGCTTTTCGGGTTTGTGGTACCATGCGTCACAATGAAACATCTCTACATTCATATTCCGTTCTGCCATCGGCGTTGCGCGTATTGCGACTTCAATACCTACGCCAACATGGAGGATCGGATCGAGGCATATGTGCAGGCGCTCTGCAGCGAGTTGCGCATGCTCGCCGCCGAACCGCCGCCGCCTGCGCCGATTTCGCCGGAAGCTGCCGCACTGCCGCCGACGATCTTTTTCGGCGGTGGGACGCCGACCATGCTCGCGCTCGATCAGTTCGAGCGGGTGCTGAACGCGGCACATGCACTGGTGCCGCTGGAGGGCGCCGAGATCAGTAGCGAGGCCAATCCCGGCACGGTGCTTGGACGTGACTACCTGCGCGGCCTGCGCAGCCTCGGCGTGAACCGGCTCAGTATGGGCGTGCAAAGTCTTCACGACCCGACCCTGCGCATCCTTGGGCGTATTCACACCGCCGATGAAGCCTATCGTAGTTATGTGGAGGCCCGTGAGGCCGGGTTCGCGAATATCAACCTCGACTTTATCTTCGGCTTGCCCGGCCAGGAGTTGGCGCAGTGGGAAGCGACCCTGAATGCAGTTACGGCCTGGGGCGTCGATCACTTTGCGCTGTACTCGCTGATCCTGGAGGAATCCACGCCGTTGTACGCTCAGGTAACCAGCGGCCGCATGCAGGTTCCCGACGACGAAGCGACCGGCGCGATGTACGAGGCTGCGCTTGGGCACTTCGCCGCCGCCGGCTATATGCAGTACGAGATCTCGAATTGGGCGTACGAGCAGGCAGAAGGCAGCAGGCAGCAGGCAGAAGTGCGCTTTCCCCAATTTGCCTGCCGCCACAATATCGCCTACTGGCTCAATAGCGACTACCTTGCGGCGGGGGCCGGCGCCCATGGCCACGTCTTTCCCAGGCGTTACTACGACATCCTCGGCATCGATGAGTATATTCGCGCCGTGAACGAGGGCCGGCGCCCGGTTGCCGAAACCACGCCCCTAACCCCGGCTGATCTGGCGGCCGAGACGATGATGATGGGGATGCGCTTAAATATCGGCGTGGGCGAGGCCCATTTCGCGGCCCGTTGCGGCCGTCCGCTCGACGAGGTTTATGGCGAAGCCATCAGCGAATTGGTCGATCAGGGCCTGGTTGAACGGGTGGCTGGCCGGGTGCGATTAACGCCGCGCGGGCGTATGTTCGGCAATCGTGTGTTTGCGCGCTTTTTGTAGGATGAGGATACAGCCGGCCATGATGAACCACGCAGAACACAAAGGTTCCTAAGGCCCCTCAGCTTGTCACCCGGTCACTCCTCTCCTTGTTCGGCTGTCTCCGGTTGCCGGTTAGGGGTTGCCTGTTCCAGCACATCGGGCAGCCGTTCGATCACGAACAACGTACCTGCGGTGACGCACAATGGGATCGCAAGCAGGTTGATCAGCGGGATACTGATCAAGCCGAGCGCTACCAGTCCGAAGCCGATGCTGGCCGGCACGCTGCGCCGGATCAGCGCCAGTTTGCTGCGAAACGTGATCCGCCGGCGCTCCAAAGGCGAGTCGAAGAAATCCAGACATGTGATCACGATGCCGAGCGAAATTCCGCCGCTGATCGCCAGCACTTGCCCGGCCACAGGGATCAGATTCAACAACAGCACCGGCACCCCGATACTGATGGTTAAGGCCAGTTTCTTCAGTTCGAAGCCGAGTGCTCGCCAGATATCGTAGGCCACCGACTGCGTCGTTAAGGGACTGCTGGGCGGCGGGCTGCCGCGTAACTGCGACTCCAGGTGCTCGGAAAGCTGGCCGTACCAGGGCGAGCCAAGCACCACGCCGAAGCGCACCAGCAACCATGCGATCCCCAGGGGCAGACCGATCACCAGAATCAGGGTAATCAGAAAGGTGAGGAACCCGGCCAACCACGGCGCCGCCGCCGGTTCGAGCAGGCCGAGCACCCAGGCGCGCAAACTCAGAAAAAGCCCGGCGTAGAGGGCGATCCCAACAACAATATTCACCCCGATCGGCACCAGGATGAAACGCCAGATCCGACGATTGCGATTGATCAATGCCAGAGCGCGGAACGGATAGAGCGCGCCGGCCAGCAATTCAGACGGTGCCATACTCTATTGTGGGGCGGAGCATGCTCCGCCCATGATTCGGATCTAACATTCGTCACATCAGCGCGCATGCAGCACGCGAGTTACCGTTCCACTTCGCGGCGTTCATACGCCCAGACCGGTCGTTCGTCGGTGTGGCTCTGGATCGTATCGGGTTTCCAGCCGGTGATCAGGCGTACGCCGCGATCATAAGTGAAGTAGCTGTAAGCCCAATTTAGCAGCACAATCACCCGATTACGGAAGCCGACCAGATACATCAAATGTACCACCAGCCATCCGGCCCAGGCCAGATAGCCCGTCAGGCGCACATTAAATGCATCGAGCACAGCGGCCCGCCGGCCGATCGTGGCCATGTTGCCTTTATCGAAATAGATGAAGGGCTTCATCGGCCGGCGTTTGGTACGGGCAATGATATTGCGCGCGGCATGGCGGCCCATCTGCATTGCCACCGGCGCCACCATTGCGTAAGCTTTGCCCTTGTCCTTGATATTCTCCAGGTGGGCCATATCACCGATCACAAACACATCGGGTTGCTCCGGCATGGTCAGAGTCGGCTCGATCCGCACCCGGTAGCCGCGCTCCAGTTTCACCCCCAATGTGTCGGCCAGGGGCGCAGCGCGCACACCGGCAGCCCAGATCACCGTCGCGGCCTGAAGGGTTGTTTCGTCGCCGAACATAACGGTTGTGCCGTCTACCTGGGCGACGATTGTTTTGGTGCGAACTTCGACACCCATACGATTCAGGCGGCGCATAGCGCTGATGCGCAAATTTTCGGGGAACGTCGCCAGCACGGTTGGGCCGGCCTCAACCAGAATCACCCGCGCCTCCGAGATATCGAGCATCGGGTAATCGCGTACCAGCACATGGTTGATCAATTCAATAAATGCCCCGGCCAACTCGACGCCGGTAGGCCCGCCACCCACGATCACAATCGTCATCAGGCGGCGGCGGATCCTGGGATCTTGTTCGCTGACGGCATATTCAAAATTCGCCAGCACCTGATTGCGCAATCGTTCAGCGTCTTCAATATCCTTCAAACCAAAGGTATGCTCGGCCAGTTTGTCGTTGCCGAAATAGTTGTTTGAGCTGCCGGCGGCGATAATCAGATAATCGTAGGGCAGCGACAACATCGAGGTATGTACCAACTTGCGATCCAAATCGACACCGATCACCTCGGCCATCATAAACCCGATATTGCTGTGCTTGCGCACGATGGCTCGCACCGGATACGCGACAGAGTCGGGTTCGAGGCCGGAGGTCGCAACCTGATAAAGCAATGGCCAGAAGCCGTGGTAATTGTTGCGATCGATCACCAGCACATCGACATCTTTGCCGGCAAGCTCGCGCGCGGCATTCAGCCCGCCGAACCCGGCGCCGATGATCACCACCCGTGGGCGGGCTGAAGGCCAGGTACGAGCACCGTTGCGGCTGTACTCGCTGGCCACGGGTTGCTCGGTGGGTGCTTCCGTTCGCTCCCGCCCGTTTGAGGGAGGTATCTGTGCTCCATTCATGCTCCACTCCTTTCGCTAGATATCTGTATCCTACCGTCTGACGCAGCATCCGGCAAGAGGCATGGGTATGGCTTGGCTCATGTATAGCACGATGCCTGATGCGTGATGCCTGATACCGCGCTGCCGCGCGGCTCGCCAGCCCGGTATACGCTCCGCGATCAGGCTCAAGTGTGATGCTCACCGCTATAGTGGCCCAAATGTGGGCAGACATAATCATGCATGCTTGTGCCTGCCGCGCCGGTAGGCGCAGTGATCCTGCGTTCGCGTCGGCAAGATCGATGCCGTGGGATCTAAGTACATACTATGTGAATTTATTCTCAATCTTATCGGTAGAAAGACCGATTTAGCGCACTGCTTTCACCTATGTGACATAAAGAACAAAGCGTGGTAGACTACCCGCGCTGTCCAGGGATTGCACTGGATTTTGTTCAGGATTTTCCCCCGCCTGAAGACCGAAAAACGGCTCTTAAAGCCAGGGCACATTGCATCAAATGTCAAAATACGAAGCATCAATGATCCGGAAGAAGTAAGCATTGACACATAAACTTGTGCATTATATCGCGAAATTGTTGCGCTTCCCAATGACGAAACCGCGTTCGTCGGTTGACACAAAATGAAGACAGTTCTATAATAGAAACAGTTTCCTGCTGTGCACAGCCCTGGCCAGAAAGTAATCAGGCATGGGACAGATTTTCCCCCGCAATGCGAACCTGATCGCTCGGTTGAGTATCTTCGGCGGATTGTTACTGGTGGTTGAGTTGTTGCTGATCACCGGGGTGTACTTTCGCTCGAACTACTTCCGACAGATCAATGTCGCCGTCCAGCAGCCGGTGTCCTTCAGCCACCAACTTCACAATGGTGTTCTTGGCATCGACTGTCGTTACTGCCATGTTTCGGTTGCGGATTCCTACTTCGCAAACATCCCCGCCACTGAGACATGTATGACGTGCCATTCGCAGATCGCGACTAATCGAGAGACACTGGCGATTGTGCGCGAGAGTTATGCGACCGGCCTGCCGATTGAGTGGGTCAAGGTGCATAAAGTTCCCGACTTTGTGTACTTCAATCATTCGATCCACGTCAGCAAAGGCATTGGTTGTTCAAGTTGCCATGGCCAGGTGGATCAGATGGCGGTCGTCTGGCAGACGCAGGCGTTCTATATGGGCTGGTGTCTTGATTGCCATCGCGCCCCCGAGCAGCATATCCGCCCCCGCGAAGAAGTCTATAACATGGACTATGTCGCGCCTGCGAACCAGTTGGAGATTGGGCGGCAACTGGTGGCCGAATACGGCATTATGCCGCCGGATCAGCTGACGAATTGCTACGTGTGTCACCGCTAGGCGATGATACCTGATGCCTGTGTGTCGATGGAAGTGATCGCCAATGGCTGATCGCCCATTACAGCTCAGGCATCACGTATCGAGCATCGCGCATCAGGCATGAATGTTATGACGAGCACAAACCCCGATTTTGAGTCCATCCGCGAGCAGTTGCGTACCGCCCGTGGACCGCATTTCTGGCGATCTCTCGACCAATTGGCTGATGCGCCGGCGTTCCGCGAGTTTATCGAACGCGAGTTCCCCCGCGGCGCCAGCGAGATGGCCGACCCGGTATCTCGACGCACGTTCCTGAAGTTGATGGGTGCCTCGATGGCGCTAGCCGGCGTGAGTGCCTGTACCTATCAGCCGCGTCAGACGATCTTGCCCTTTGCCGAACAGCCCCAGGGCCGCATCCCCGGCGTGCCGAACTATTATGCTTCGGCGGTGACGCTTGGAGGCTTTGCTAATGGCGTGATCGTGCGCTCGAATGAGGGCCGGCCAACCAAGATCGAAGGTAATCCGCGCCATCCCACCAGCCTTGGTGCCACCGATATCTTTGCCCAAGCCGAGATCCTGACGATGTACGACCCGGATCGCTCGACCCGGGTGCTGAATCGCGGCACCGCTGCGGCCTGGCCCGATCTGACTCGTACGCTCTCCGATGCGTTGCAAGCTCAGAGTGCCACCGGCGGTGCGACGCTGCGTATCCTCACCGGCACGGTTACTTCGCCGACGCTCAGCGATCAGTTGGCGCAGATTCAGGCCCGCTTCCCGCAGGCGCGCTGGTATCAGTACGAGCCGATCAATCGCGATAATGTCTATCTTGGCGCCGTGCAGGCTTTCGGTCAGCCGGTGCATACGCGCTACAATTTTGCCGAAGCCCGGGCGGTCGTCGCGCTCGATGCCGATTTTCTCGCCCCCGGCACCGGTTTCCTGGCCTACGCCCGCGAGTTTGCGGCGGCACGTAAGGTGACGAAAGATACTCAGGAGATGAACCGGCTCTATGTTGTCGAGCCGAGTCCTTCCAATACCGGTATCACCGCCGACCACCGCTTGCCCTTGAAGGCGGCACAGGTAGCTGTTTTTGCGCGGGCATTGGCCAATCGGCTTGGTGTCGGCGGCGCGGCCGGAGCCGGTTTGTCCGAGAAGGCTGAGTCATTCCTGAATGCGCTGGTTGAGGATCTTGAGGCCAATCGCGGCGCATCACTGGTGATCGCCGGCGACCAGCAACCGCCTGAGGTGCATGTGCTGGCCCACGCGATCAACGCCGAACTCGGCAATGTCGGCACAACGGTAATCTATACCGAGCCGGTTGAAGCACGCCCAACGAATCAAACCAGCGAGATCGCCGGCCTGACGAACGAGATCGCCGCCGGTCAGGTGGAGTTGCTGCTGATCCTCGGCGGCAATCCGGCCTATGATGCCCCGGGCGATCTGCGCTTCGCCGATCGACTGATTCAGGTGCCGCTCAGTGTCCATCTGAGCCTGTATGTCGATGAAACCTCGGCACTCAGTAGCTGGCATGTGCCGGCGGCCCATTTGCTCGAAAGTTGGAGCGATGCCCGCGCGCACGACGGCACGGTCAGCGTTATTCAGCCGCTGATCGAGCCGCTTTATGGTGGGAAGACTGCTCACGAACTTCTGGCTGCCGTGCTTGGCCGGCCGAATGCCGAAGATTACACGATCGTTCGAGAATATTGGCAGGCCCAACAGATCGGCAACGGAAACTTCGAGGCGGCCTGGCAGAGTGCCCTGGCGAGCGGTGTGATCGCCGAGACTGCGGCGGCGCCGGTTGATGTGACGTTGCAAGTACAGCCTGCCGGAGCGGTAGTAGCACCTGCCAACGAGAGCCTGGAACTGGTCTTCCGGCCCGATCACACGCTCTACGACGGTCGCTATGCCAACAATGGCTGGATGCAGGAGTTGCCGCGCCCGCTCACCAAGCTGGTGTGGGACAATGCGCTGCTGATGAGTCCGCGTACGGCGATGAAGTTGCTGAACTTGCCCTTCGAGCCGGCGCGGTTGATCGAGCCGGTCGATCACGACCACGAGGCCGAGTTGGCGCGCCAGGTTTACCTTGAGCAGTTGACCAGGGTGAATGGTCGGGTGGTGCGGGTGAGCTATCGCGGTGGCACGCTGGAGTTGCCGATCTGGTTGTTGCCCGGCCACGCCGAAGACTCGATCAGCGTGAACCTGGGTTACGGGCGCACGAATGCCGGTCGGGTCGGTGATGGCGTCGGTGTGAATGTCTACCCGCTTCGTACCTCCGATGCGCCCTGGTTCGGCCCGATCGAGTCGGTCAGCGACACCGGTCGCACCTACGACCTTGTCAGCACGCAGGATCACTGGACGCTGGAAGGGCGTGATATTTATCGGGTCGGTGTCTTTGAGGAATTTAAGGCAGATCCAAAATATATTGCAAAAGAAGTTTACAAAGAGGAATATGGAAAGGAGACTCCCGGCCCCGGCACCGATGGCTATTTATCGCTGCAACCGGGCGATGAATACGCCGGCCGGAACGCCTGGGGTATGACGATCGACCTGAGTGCGTGCATCGGCTGTAATGCCTGTGTTGTCGCATGTCAGGCCGAGAACAACATCCCGGTGGTTGGCAAAGATCAGGTGGCGGTAGGCCGTGAGATGCACTGGATCCGGATCGATCGCTACTTCGCCGGCGAGGATCTCGACAATCCCGACACCTATGTTATGCCGATGGCATGTATGCAGTGCGAGAAGGCGCCATGTGAGCTTGTTTGCCCGGTCGCGGCAACCGTCCACGACTATGAGGGGCTGAACAACATGGTGTATAATCGCTGCGTCGGTACGAAATATTGCTCGAATAACTGTCCGTATAAGGTGCGACGCTTCAACTTCCTGCAGTACACGGATCTGAACACCATCTCGCTGACCCTGGCACGTAACCCCGATGTAACTGTGCGCAACAAAGGTGTGATGGAGAAATGCACGTACTGTGTACAGCGGATCAGCGCGGCTCGCATCACCGCCAAGAAAGCGGCAGTCGCCGCCGGCGAGGACACATACACGATCGAGGATGGCGCGATCGTCACCGCTTGTGAAGCCGTGTGTCCGACGGAAGCGATCGTCTTCGGTGATATCAACGATACAACAAGTCGCGTGGCAAAGACCAAGGAAGAGCCGCATGCATATGGCTTGTTGGGCTTCCTGAACACCGTTCCGCGTACAAGTTACCTGGCTCGGGTGCGTAACCCGAATGAAGAACTGACGAGTCATACTGAATCTGCCGGCTAGGGTGGGGTCTGGGGAGGGGAACCCAGGCTCCTCCCAGCCATCGTTTTGCGGCCCCGCGCTGTTTGACGCAGCAAAGACTAGAAGGATAGTCGATGGCACAGGCGCAACCTCTTCGCACACGGCCACAGGCCGACAACGGCGAGCAGTACCTACTGCCCGGCGAGACGTACGGCTCCATGAGCCAGAAGATCGGTGATGTACCCCTCACCGCTCCGCTGAAGACGCCAAGGGGCTGGTTAGTCGGCTTTACAGTCGCCTTCCTGCTGCTGATGGTCTTCTTGATGTCGGTCACCTGGCTGTTTATCCGCGGCGTCGGTATCTGGGGTATTAATATCCCGGTCGGCTGGGGTATGGACATCATCAACTTTGTGTGGTGGATCGGTATCGGCCACGCCGGAACCCTGATTTCAGCCATTCTGCTGTTGCTGAATCAGGGTTGGCGTAACTCGATCAACCGCTTTGCCGAGGCGATGACGCTTTTCGCCGTCGCCTGCGCCAGTATGTACCCGATCCTCCATCTCGGGCGGCCCTGGCTGTTCTACTGGCTGATCCCGTATCCGAATACCCACGGTATGTGGCCGAACTTCCGCTCGGCCCTCGACTGGGACGTGTTCGCAATTTCGACCTACGCCAGTGTGTCGCTGGTCTTCTGGTTGGTCGGTCTTCTGCCCGACTTCGCCACCCTGCGTGACCGGGCGACTAACATCTGGGTGAAGCGGCTTTACGGCCTCGCCGCCCTTGGTTGGCGCGGTTCGGCCCGCCATTGGCACCGTTACGAGATGGCGTCGCTGTTGCTGGCCGGTCTCTCGACCCCGCTGGTGGTTTCGGTGCATTCGATCATCTCGCTGGACTTTGCAATTTCGCAAGTGCCCGGTTGGCAGGTGACGGTCTTCCCGCCCTACTTCGTGGCCGGTGCGGTGTTTGCCGGTTTCGCGATGGTGCTGCTGCTGATGATCCCGATCCGCTCCTTCTATGGGTTCCAGAACTACATTACGGTGCGCCACCTTGATGTGATGGCGAAAGTGATGCTGGCGACCGGCATGATTGTGGTCTATGGCTACTTCATGGAAGTGTTTGCGTCGCTGTACAGCGGCAACACGTATGAAGAATATTTGCTCTACAACCGCCTTTCGGGGCCGAGTGCATGGGCGTACTGGGGCTTGCTCTTCTGTAACGCCGTCGCGATCCAGCCGCTCTGGTTCCGCAGAGTGCGCCAGAGCATCCCGGCATTGCTGGTGATCTCGGCGATCGTCAGTGTTGGTATGTGGCTTGAGCGCTATGTGATTATCGTGATCTCGCTGGAGCGCGAATTCTTGCCGTCATCGTGGGATGTTTACATTCCGACATTCTGGGACTGGTCGCTGTATCTGGGTACATTCGGGCTGTTCTTCACGCTGCTGTTCCTTTTCATCCGCGTACTGCCCATGATCAACATCTTCGAGATGCGGTTGTTCTTGCGCCAGGAAGAAGAGCGATCACGCATGCGGGCCGGCCACCACGACGATGATCCCGGTACCGGCCGTGATATTGCCAGCGGTACGGCAAGTGCAGATTAGCCCGATAGGGGCCTGAAAGACACAGCTATGCAGAATCGAAACGATGTCTATGGCGTGATTGCCGAGTTTGCGACGCCCGATGATCTGATCGCGGCGACGCATCAGGCGAAGAGCGCCGGCTACAGCAAAATGGACGCCTATTCGCCTTTTCCGATCGAAGAGGTGATCGAGGAGATCGCTCCCGGCGATACCGGTGTGCCGCGAGTAACCCTGATCGCCGGGCTTGTCGGTGCTTCAAGTGGGTTTATCCTGCAATATGTCGGCAATATCATCGACTATCCGCTGATTATCGGCGGCCGTCCGCTCGATATTTCGAACTGGCCGTCGATGATCCCGATCACCTTTGAGATGGGCATTCTGTTCGCGGCTTTCACCGCCGCCTTCAGTATGATCGCATTCAATGGATTGCCGCAGCCGTATCATCCGGTGTTCAATACGCCGCGGTTTGAGCAGGCTTCGCAGGATGCATTCTTCTTGTGCATCGAGTCCACCGATCCCCTGTTCGATCGTAGCCAGACCTCGCAGTTCTTGCGTGGCTTGAAGCCGCTCCAGGTCTCCGAGGTACCGTATTAAGGAACAGATGATGCAGACGCTTCGCTTGCGTGGTTCGCTGCCGCTCACGCGTCTTCTCCGCTACGGCTGGGTTGGCCTGTTAGTGTTGCTGCTGGCGGCTTGCCACCAGGACATGTACAATCAGCCGCGGATTCAGGCGTATGAGCCAAGTAGTTTCTTCGCCGACGGACGCGGTTCGCGGCCTTCGGTGCCCGGTGCGGTCGCCGTGAATGGCGTGCAGACGGATGAGTATCTGTACACCGGGTTTGTCGAGGGCGAACTGGGAGATGTGATGCCGTTCCCGGTCACCGATGAGTTGTTGTTGCGCGGTCAGCAGCAATACAACATCTATTGTGCGGTGTGCCACGGCGAAGCAGGCTATGGCCAGAGTATGGTCGCCCAGCGCGGCGGTATCGTACCGGCCAATTTCCACCAGCAGCGTCTGCGCGATGCGCCGATCGGCCACTTCTTCAATATCATCACCAATGGTGTCTATCGCGGTGATCCGGAAAACGGCGGCTATCAGTCGATGTACTCATACGCTTCACGGGTCGAGGCTGAAGACCGCTGGGCGATCGCGGCCTATATCCGTGCGTTGCAGTTGAGCCAGAATGCCGAAGAAGCAGATGTGCCGGCAGATCAGCGTGCGACGCTCGGCCAGCCCTGATTGGCCGGTCGTGGATACGGTGGTTCATTCGGCACGATCCGATATGGTATGGTCTAGTGCAGAATCAGGCGGGATGGTTCGGATCGGCGATCAGGTATCTAGTCTTACGAACCGGCTGATCGGCTTCTGCATTCTGAATTCTGCATTCGCACTAGCAAGGTTGAGGTATGGCTACGACCAGTATTGCTCCAACGCGGGTGCCGCAGCTCTCGCGCCTGCAGATGATCGGGATTGGCGCCGGCGCAGTTGGCATTGTGCTGCTCGCGATTGGCTTCTTTATCGATCCGACGCAGTTCGCCGAATCGTATATCTTCGGCTTCTATTTCTCGATGGCCTTCCCGATCGGCTGCCTCGGATTTCTGATGTTGCAGCATCTCACCGGTGGTGCCTGGGGTGTGACGGCCCGCCGTATGCTCGAAGCCGGCGCACTGGCGATGCCGGTGATGTTTCTGCTCAGCCTGCCGGTGATTGCGACGGCGTTTAACGCCTGGGGCCTTGATCACTACATTTATCACTGGGCCGATCCCGCAGTTGTAACGCCCGGCGGCGCCGAGTTCGATCCGATCATCGCACACAAGGTGCCCTGGCTGAGTCCGCTCTGGTTTACCGGCCGGTTGCTGATCTACTTCGCGCTCTGGTCGGTGTTGGCCTATCTGCTGCGGAGTTGGTCGTTGGCGCAGGATCGCGGCGCCGGTAGCGAGGCTATGTCTTCGCGGATGCGGATGCTCAGCGGTATCGGTGTGGCGCTGTTCGTAATCAGTGTGACCTTCTTCTCATTCGATGTGGCAATGTCGCTCGATGCCCACTGGTTCTCGACGATCTACGGCGCACACTATATGGTCAACTCCGGTCTGACGGTGCTGGCCTTTTTGCTTCTGGTGATGACGCAGATCCGCAATACCAGTGTGTTCCACGACAATGTGCCGATCAAGCCGATCCACGATATCGGTAAGTTGATGCTGGCTTTCACGATTTTGTGGACGTACATGTCGTTCGGCCAGTATGTGATTATCTGGTCGGGTGATGTGGCCGAGTTCACACCCTGGTATGTTCATCGTACCGAAGGCGGCTGGCTAACGGTGGCGATGCTGCTGATGGCATTCGCTTTCTTTGGTCCGTTCTTCGCGCTGCTCGGTCGTAAGCCCAAGCGGAACCTGAACTACCTGGCGATCGTCGCAGTTGTGATCTTGATTATGCGCGTGATCGATATGGCCTGGATTATTCTGCCCGAATTCCACGAGACGGTGCTGGGTATCCATTGGCTCGATTTCGCCGCGCCAATCGGTGTGTTCGGGATCTGGTTGGCGTTGTTCGCCTTCAATCTCCAGCGCGCTCAGTTGTTGCCCTTTAACGCCCCGCAAATGGAGACGCTGCAATCTGGAGGTCACCACTAATGAGCTATCGTTATGGCAACGACGGCTATACTCGGCGTCCAGTGCGCGCACCGAGTGCCGTCAGTCTTATGACTGCATTTCTGATCACGTTCGTGGTGCTCTCGTTGATTGTGCTGTTCGCGGGCGCATTGCCGATCCAGCCGTCGGCGGTGCCAATCCAGGGTCCCAACTATCGCGAGTATGTCGGCGACGATCGCGCGTTGCTCAGTAGCTATGGTTATACGCTGGAAGGCCGCGTGCATCTTCCGATCGATCGGCGATGGAATTGACCGCCGAGCGTGGCCTGCCGGTGCGCGATAATCCGACGGCAACGCCGTAACGGGTTGCTTGCGTGATTAGGATGCGGTGGTAGAGATGCAATATTTTGTGTCTCTACCACCGCATTTCGATTTTTGTTATTTCCCTTCCTGGTGCTTAAACCAGCGAGTGATCAATGCGATAATCTCGTCGGCGCTCTCCTCGATCGAGTGATCGGTGAGATTCACCATCGCCCAGCCCTGCCGCCGGTATAGCCGCTTCGCCCACTCAACCTCTTCTTCGGCAGCATTCATATCGGTGTAGCGTTGCCCGAGCGAGACACCGATACGCCGCTGCCGCCAGCGCCGCCGTGCCGTAATCTGCTCCGCATCGACGAACAGGCCGATCACGCGTCGGCGATCCAGTTGCAGCAACTCCTTCGGCGGCGGGATGTCTTTTACCAGTGGGATGTTCGCTACTTTCCAGCCCATCACCGCCAGGTACATGCTTAGCGGCGTTTTCCCGGATCGCGAAATACCCACCAGCACAATCTCGGCCTGGTCGAGATCAATCACGCCTGCCCCATCGTCGTGACGCATCGTGAATTCGATCGCCTCCAGCCGGTCGAAATGGGTCGCTCGGCGTTGGTGGTAAAGCCCCGGCTTTCCAACCGGATCTTTGCCGAAGGCCGTCGCTAGGCGCGATAAAACTGTGCCTACAAGATCAACCTCAACCACATTGTAGTCACGGGCCTGGCGCATCAGTTCGCGGCGTAACGCCGTTTCCATCAGGGTGTGCAGAATCGTGCCGCCATTGGACGCCGCCTTTTGCACAACCTCGATCACTTGTTGTGATTCGCGGACATTCGGTACAATAATCACCGGCACGTCGGTCTCTTCAAATTGTGAAAGCGCCAGGCGCGCGATCTGCTCGCCTACCGTTCCAATCCCGCCGGAGACCACATACACGGGCGCCGCCAGCGCAACCTCTTCGTCTGGACTCATCGGCTTTGCTCCTTATCGGAGAGGAAATCGTGGTTGATACCGTTGCCGGCTCACTAGCATCAACCAGAGACGTGATCACACTCAATCCCCAACCGGCTTGATCGTCGTGCATGCTCTGAATGTATAATACCAGCGAAAGGTCTCTTAATCCTTGATCTTGTGTTCAAATTGATGTAACAGAACTGAGGCGTGGATGGCGACCTACACGATTGACGGGGTTCGGATCTATGCCCGTGAAGAAGGCCGCAAGAACGCTCAGTTGGCGGTGCTTATCCATGGCTGGAGTAGTTCATGGTATGCGCTCTCGCCGCTGATCGATCTGCTCAGCCGGCGCTTTCGGGTGTTGGCGGTAGATTTGCCCGGCTACGGCAATTCCGAACGCCTCCGCGAGCGTACCACCATCCCACGCTACGCCGATCTGCTCGCCGAGTTGATCCGTGAGCAGACGGAAAGCCCGGTGGTGCTGGTTGGGCATTCGATGGGCGGTATGACTAGTATCAACCTGGCCCTTCAGTATCCGCAACTGATCGAACGTATGGTGCTGCTTTGCCCAACGATCAGCGGGCATCTCAGCACCTACATCGAACTCTTCATTTCACCGATTACGATAATCGAGCGCTATCCGATCGCGGGGCGGATTGTGAGTGGTTTGGAACCGTATATGGTGCGCGTCACCGACCGTTTGATGCGCCCGGCCTCGTTTGCCGAACGCACCGGGATCACCCAGGCCGATTACGAGCGGCTGCGCGCCGATGCCCGCCGTCCTGGTCAGGGCCGGGTGCGGGCCGAGTGCTACTGGGCGATGCGCGAAAACGATCTGCGCGGGCGTTTGCATCAACTTGAAACCCCGGCTCTGGTGATCTGGGGTGCTGAAGATAATACGGTGCCGCTGCGCGATGCCGGTGTGGTGGCTGATGAGTGGCGCAACGTCGATCTGCGGATCATCCCAAAGGCCGGACACTGGCCCCAGTTCGAGGCGCCCGAGATTACTCGGCGCTACCTGGCTTCATACCTTGGTTTGCCGGTGATCACGACCAGCATCGAGGATTCGTCCAATCCCACCGAGGTTGTCAGTCGCGCGGCGGCGTTTCTTGCCAATTCCGATGTCGGCAACCGCCTGACGTTGCAACAGCGCACCCGTCTGGCTGCGCAGTGTCGGGTGCGGGTTTTCACAGCCGGTGATCTGATCGCGGCCGTGAATGAGGAAAGCACCGATCTGATGGTGGTTCAGGATGGCTCGATCGAGGTGCTGTTCCCCGACGACAGTGAGATGCCCGGCGAGAGCCGGTTGTTACAGACGGTGCTGCCCGGCCAGATCACCGGCGAAATGTCGTTGCTCGACGGTGCCCGGCGTAGCGCCGAGTTGCGCGCCGGCCCCGATGGTGCTACCGTGTTGATCCTACGCCGTGATCGGTTGCTGGCTTTGCTTGAGGATGATCCGCAGCTCGGCAATCTGGTGGTCTGGAATATCGCCACGGCACTGGCATTACGGCTGCGATTGGCAAACTGGCAGCAACAGATGCTTGCCAACGAATTGCGGAGCGTACGCGCTTCCGATCCAACTTCCGGAGTTTCCTATGGCAACGATTGAACACAATCAACCGACATTTAGCCGGGTCGCAACCCTGCTGAGTGGTGATGTAACGGCGTTTCTGGTGTTTGCCGCGATCGGCAGGCGCTCGCATGGCGAGGCGGCCGGGCTTGCTGCGCTGGGCGAAGTGGCGCTTACTGCGGCGCCGTTTCTCGCCGCGTGGTTGTTGGCCTCGCCCTGGCTAGGCGCCTACAACCCGCGTCGTACCGGCGCACCCGCGATGCTGCGGATCGTTGTGCTCGGCTGGCTCCTGGCACTGCCGATCGGCGCTGTCTTGCGGGCAGCGATTGTCGGGCGCTTCAGCCCGCCCTCGTTCTACATTGTGACGTTTCTGGCGGTTCTGGTGATCCTGGGCGCTTGGCGCACCACTTACGGCTGGCTTGAAGCGCGGCGGCGGTAGAGGCTGAGCAGGTTCAGCCCCACCGCCACATTTCTTTACTGACAAATGAGCGCGGGAATGCGGCCCAGCCGCAGCACATCTTCCACCGCCGAGCCGATCATCAAGCCGCTGAGTTGATTCTTGCCGTAGCCGCCCATCACAATCAATTCGGCGCACGCCTCCTCGGCCGCCGCCAGAATCGCCGGCCCCGCTGAACCGTCGCCGCGCACAAATGCAATATCGGTGACACCGTGTTCCTGCAGGTACGCACGCGCCTGCAACCGCGGCCCCTCGATCCCGCGCCCATCCTCCGATACCGTCAGCACGGTTACCGGATAGTGCCAACGTGCCGCCAGGTAGGTCGCCAGATACAGCGCTTCGTTCGATTTGGCGCTGCCGTCGTAGGCCAGCAACAGCCGGGTAAGCTGATTGATCGGTTGCGGCACCGTCAGAACCGGGCGAATCGAGCTGCGGATCAACCCTGTCAGACTCGATGTCAGCCGAGCCAATGGGTTCGGGCCGGGCGGATGCCGGATCTGAATTGCCACCAGATCGGCCCAGCGACTGCGGTCGCGGATGCAGCGTGCCACCGGGCCGTCGTCGATCGCCATCTGGCCGGCTACGCCTGCTTCGGCGCAGCGCCGCGCGAACTCTTCCTGAACCGCTAATGCCTGCGGGGCGTTCCGCTGGGTCGCTGTCGGCACCACATGCAGACCAAGCAGTTTCGCGCCTTCGCGTTGGGCAACCGCAAGCGATTGCTCAAGTGCCGCCCAACCGTCGGGTTGCCCGTTCACCGGCACCAGAATGTCGCGGAACAGCCATGTATCGCTGCGCAGGGGCTGTGCCTGGCGCCAGTTACCGGTTGGTGGGCCGCTGTCCAGATTGTCGGGGATCACCATCTCCAACATGTGCTCGCCGGTGCGGCGCACCTGATCCAGCGAGTCGCAGCCTTTGCGCTCGGCCAGATCGTCTGCCGCGCGATCGGTCGTTACATCCCAGCCAAGGTGCTCCTGTAACTCGGCGCGATGTTCAGCCAACCAGAGGTACAGATCCGCCTCGGTGCGGCCGGGAAACTCCCGTAGCAGCCCCCGCTCGCGGATCAACTGCGCGATCGGCAGATACACCGTATCGTACCAACTGACGGCGGCTTCTTCCGGTGGTACCGGCTGCTGCAACTCCAGGCCGCGATAATAGCCATGCACTTCGATATGCTCGCGTAGATTGGCGTACTGGCCTGGTGCAGTCAGCGCCATGTCACTTGTGGGGCGGCTCTCATCGAGTTTGGCCCACTCTAGAAATGCCGCCTGTTCGCCGCGCAGAATCAAGTCGTCGGCGTTGTCGGCGGGGGTGAGTGAGACGCGGGTGCGGAACGGTAACACATAGGCCTGGATCATCGTGGCGCCGTTCTGGCGCGCCACCGACACCCGATGGTTGCCGTCGGCCACAAAGTAGGCATCGCCGATCTGATACACTTCGATCGGCGGCAGCCCGCTGAAATCGTTGCTGGCCAGCATAACCCGTGCCCAACGGCCTTCGTCGCTGTCCTGGCGCGGCAAAAAACCGCGCGTAAAATCGTGATACCGCCCGACACTCCCTACAATTGCGTCTAAGGGAATCTCACGTAGCTGGTGATCGGAGCTGGCGGTGGCTCGTAACCGGCGACGGATTTCCTCAAACGGCAATAGATCAGCCGAATGCCCGCGTATGCGCGCCAACAGGCGTTCGATATCAGCCTGACGGCGCAGGCGGCGAAAATCGGCCACCGCCGCCGCAAGCTGACTCATTTGCGTCATAGTTTCCCCTTTTTTCGTTTTGCCGGTTGTGCCGCCAAAACGAAAAACCGATCTTCGCTGCAACCCTTTCGGAAAAGTATAGCATGGGCCTCTGCCCTGAGGGCGGACGCGGGGCCGAATCCACTGTGAGGTTCGGCGCACTGACGTGCGCCAAACCTCACAAGGATTAGAATCCGGCTCGCAGGAGTTTGAGCGGGGTGCTGAGGAAGCCGCGTACATAGCGACTGGTTAAGTCGGGGGTTTCGAATTGCGGCCAATGGCCTGCTTTGGGGATCACACGCAACTCGGCCTGCGGCCATTCATCGGCCACCACACTTGCGTCGCGTAGCGGCACGGTGTTGTCCTCCATGCCCCACACTACCAGCGACGGGATGCTGATTGCGCCGAGCCGCCCGCGCAGGTCGTTCGCCTGCATGGCACTGTAGCACTCGGCTCGTACTCGGCCCTGGCCGGGGCGGCGGGCATCGGCGCGCAGCCGCTCGTAATCGGCCTGATTGATCCCGGTGCGCTCGGCAAACGAGGCCGGACGCATCAAGCGGTCGGTGACGCGCATCATATACGGTTCCAAACCACTCACAATCCGCCCGGCAATCCGTGATCGTTCCAGGAGCGTGATCGGCGAGATAAAGGTCTTGATCCAGAACGACAGGTTCCCGCTAATCGTTGGACAGAGCAAGACCATACGCTCGACCAGTTCCGGATGGCGTAGCGCCATGGTCAGGCTGATCATACCGCCCATCGAATGCCCGATCAGCACCGCCGGTTGCTCCGGACTCAGTTGCCGAATCAAATTGGATAGCAGATCGGCGTAATCAGGGATGGTGGTGCGATTCGGCAAGCGCGGCGAGTCGCCGTAACCCGGCAGATCGACCGCCACACAGCGGTAACGATCGCGCAATGTCGTCATCAGCGGCGAGAGCGCATACCATGAACTGCTCCAACCATGCAGCAGCAACAAGAGCCGGCGCCGCTCGTTTCCCTGCATCCGCACGACAATCCGCTGGTCGCCGACCATCACCTCGGCTCGCTCCGGACCGCCGCTGCTGCGTCGTGTTGCTGGAAGCGCTTGCTCAGTCGCTTCGGCGCCGGCCTCGTTCGCGCTCCGCAACTGTCGCGACTTCTCCTGAATCTGCTGGAAAAACGGCGTATTCGTGATCGAAGCGACTTCGCGCTCCTTGCGGGCCTGATCGACTTCGATCTGGAGATCGGCGATCTCTTCGCGCAGTTGTTGTTCACGGGCGTAGGCCGAGAGTGCCGCCGCCGCCAGGGCGCCCAGCGACTCCAACATCTGTTCGGCGATCTCATCAAACGGGATTACCTCGCCGGCTTCATTATGTGCGTTCAACAGTTGCAACACACCGATCACCCGGTCTAGCCCGTCCTTGAGCGGCAAGGTCAGCAGCGAGGTGGTTTTGTAGCCGGTTCGATGATCGAAGTCACGCGTGCCGGAGAAGTCGAAGCCCTCGGCATGATAGGCATCGGCGATATTGATCGTCTTGCCGTCGAGGGTAACGTGGGTCACCACATAGGTGTGTAACGGCGCGCCACTATGCTCATCGTAAAGCCGCAGCGGGGGGAAGGGAATATCTTTCCCGCTTGCGCCGCCCATGGCAATATTCAATGTTCGGTTACGCACGATCACAAAGCGCAGGCGTTGATCTTCAGTTTTCAGGTAGAGCGTGCCGCCATCGGCGCGACAGAGATTCTGCGCCTCGACCACGATCCGCTCTAACAGCGCATTGAAATCCTTCTCGACCGAAAGCGCCACCCCGATCGGGATAACGACATGGAGCAGATCATCGGCCCGCCGGCGCTCTTGTTCGATCCGCTTGAGATAGGCGACTTCCAGATCACGCAGGTGCTTCTTGAACAGACATGCGCTGATACGTGCTTTCAGCAGCACCGGATCGAATGGCTTCGGCAGATAATCGTCGGCGCCCAGTTCCACGGCGCGCACCACACTCGCCATATCGTCGAGTGCCGAAAGCACAATCACCGGAATGCGCCTCAACTCCGTATCGGAACGCATCTCCTGCAACACGGCATAGCCGTCCATCACCGGCATCATCAGATCGAGCAATACCAGATCGAAGGATGCGCTCCGCAAGCGATCAAGCGCCTGCCGGCCATCACCGGCCGTGGTTACCGGATACCCCAGGCGTTCCAGGCGGCGCACCAGCATCTCGCGGTTGAGTTCATTATCGTCAACCAACAGCAGGTGCCCGCTCTCACTTCCGTCGATCATTGTCAGAGGCGATTCCGGTTCGTATTCCGCTTCAACTTCGATGCTGCGCGGAAGGCTTGCGGTAAGCTCGTCGAGGCGTGTCGCCGCCTGAACAATTTTCTCCAGATCGGCGGCTCGTTCGGCGTCGCCCGCGAGCAATGCCTGTTGGCGTACCACGCTGATAGTTGTGATCGTAGCCGCGATATGTGGGGTAACCTGCTGATGAAGTTGTTGCAGCGCCTGGATACCGTTGTGTTCGCTGCCGTTTAGTCCGGTTTGAATCGCCTGCAGCATTGCATGACCGTATTGCACGGCCAGATTCAGGGCGTTGCGGTCGGCTTCCGCAGTTGACTCATCTTCGAGCAGCATTTCACTGTACCCGATAATATGATTTACCGGCGTACGTAATTCGTGACGTAGAAGCTGAAGGGTCGGCGCGTGTTCCGTATCCATAGCCCATCCTGTCCCGGTTGATATGAGCGTGCGGGCCGGTATAGGATAAACGCCGGTTGTTACCATCTATAGCATAGTCGCGCGGTATCCCACCCTGAAACGGAATATTCGCGCGGGCTGCCCTATGGAACCCACGGAACAAATACACGATTTATCTTCGGGTAGGACTTACAAGCTATGGTTCTCTCAGGGAAGGTAGGGTAAACTGGTAATAATCTGTGCAAAAGATGAACAATTTATGTTAGTCCGTGTGAGGAGCGCGCAATGGATATTTCACTCTACCGAACCATCCCGCCCGAGGCCGGTAATGCTGTTTTTGTGAACAGCGTGTCGTTGATGAATGTGATCAGCCATGAGATCGAGGATGTGGTGATTAACAATCAGCTGCCGGTGGATTTCTATGCCGGGTTCCAGCGGTTCTCGTTCTTCTTGCGGCAGGTGCCGCGCTATCGCAAATTGGCGGCTGTCTGTCGGCGCATTTATGTGTGGGGAGTGCCCGATGTCGATCCGCCGGCGATTCCCGGCATCGAATATATCCCGCTTGCCCCAGATGCGGAACTGGCCCGCGAATGGTTTCTTGTGGTTGATACCCCGCAGTTTTATACGGCGCTTCTTACCCGCGAGGAGAGCTTCGGCCTGGATCTGCCGAAAGACGCCCGTCGTTTTCGTGGGATCTGGACGTACGAGCCGGAGCTGGTTGGCCGGGCCTATTTGCTGATCTCGCAGATCCTCGGCCGAAATTTCGCCCCCCACAACCAACGCCTCTATGAGCACCAGAATCGTTATATTGTCGAGATCTCCAATCGCCTGGTGAAGCGCCAGGATCTTGTTGATCAGGCGGTACGACGGGTAACCCTGTTGCAACATGGCATTGCCGCCGGATCCTCGCCGCTGCTGGTGCTCGATGCGATGCGTTCGGTGATCGGCGCCAGCGAATCGGCTGCGGCGATCCTGGGCATGGCGGTTCCCACCGTGGTCGGTCAGTCGATCGAGCAGCTTGCCGGTGGCGTGCTTGCCGATCTGGATCTGTCTGATCCCGCCGCCCGCAAGCAGTTTCTCTCGGCCGATCGCGCTGTCATCGATGTGCATCCACTGCCGATCACCAACAAGTATGGCGATGTGATCGGCTATGTGATTGTGATGCGCGGCGAATATGCGCCGGTGATTCTGGCGCCGGAAAACGGCGTCGATCGCCAGATGTTGCAGCGCTATCTAGCCGGCGTTAACCAGCTCTTAACCATGATGCCATCATTGGTTAGTCGGCCTGAAGTGCAACTACGGGCCATCAATCAGATTCAGCGCATGCTTGATGAATTGGGCGATCGAACCCAACTTCCGTCCGGTCGCGTAAGTTAATTCTGCTGCGGCATTGTAGGAGCCACATACGCTTTGCTGCAGTAGCACACCGGGTTCACAGGCCCGGTGTGCTGCTCTGTTGATCTGATTCCGCTTTGTCTAGCGCCCGCTGCCCCCCGGCTATTCATTCGATTATGTCATTCTTTTAAGAACGAAATAGAACCATGCCTAGTAATTGCAGGTTTTCGGACTACGCATCCCAGAGCCAAAAGTCCTATTGCTGCTCGTGGCATTATTGTTTATAGTATATTACAAAGGGTTTGCAAAAGTTCGACATTCTTTGTTCAGTACTTCCTTTCGGATCAACTATCCTCGCCGGCAAGCTGATAAAGTTCGTCACATTCTGGTAAGCCCGCCGGATATCATAGATTCTGATACTCTGTAAAGCCCGCACTTCATTTTGTCATGTCAGCAGCCTAACAATGACACCGATAGACAACGTCGTCTAGGAGTTTCCTGTTGAAGCTAATCATGCGTATCGGGGAAGATGGTATGACAGTTCTTTCTACCTCACCTGCCGCTGCCGCGCGAAACGCCGGCCCCTCGTTGTACAAACTGGTCGCCGGTTTGCCCGATGAACGCAGAATGCGCCAACCCGCCGATGCTCTGGTGATTATTGGTCGCCAATTGGAATTGGTGATGCAGGATCAGGGTCTTGAAGCGCATGTTGCCATTGGTACACTGCGTTTCTCGCTCTTCCGCCTTCATCAGGGCCGGATCGCCCAATTGGTGCCTCACTGTCGCAGCATTACGGTCTATGGCGAAGCCGACGTAGAACCGCCGAAGGTTCCAGGGGTCGAGTTTGTCGCGTTGCCGCATGGTTCTCCGCTGACGCAGGAATGGTTTCTGGTGATCGACAGCCCGTATTTCTGGGGAGCATTGCTGACCCAGGCGGTTCCTGATCGCACCAACGGTAATATGCGGCGCTATCTGTTCGATGGTGCCCTGAGCGCCGACGAGCGGATTGTCAACCGCGCGAACTTGTTGCTTAGCCTGGTAAGCCGGCGCCCGGCCCCTGATGTCGGTGTTCGCTATGCCATGGCTAATCGTGCTCATTGGGCGCTGGTGGCGTATCAGCTTGCAACCCATGGTGAGTCGGAGCGTCTGAATCTGGCTCAGAGCCTGAGTGAGTTGCCTGAACTGGCCGCGATCTCGTCGCTGGTGCAGTTACCGAACGAGGATCTGTTGCCGCAGGCGATTTTCGCATTGCAACACTATACGCAAACCCCCGGCCATGTCTTGTATCACGTCGAAGGGCCGCAACTCAACCCGGTTGTCTGGAGTACTTCGATCCAACCGCCGGTACTGGATCGCCATACTGGTTTGTTGGGCCGCGCGTTGGATGAGAATGCGCCGGTGATGGCCGGACTGACCGGCGCGGATCAGGAGCATAGCCTGCTGCCGGGAGCTAACTCGGCCGTTGCGGTGCCACTGCTGGTTAGCGAGCAGCCCTGGGGTGTGCTGTTGGTTGGGATGAATGAGGCCGACCCGCACGAGACGCCGACGACGGCAGCGGTGATTGGGGTTGCGGCATTGCTTGAGCAGATCCTTTCTGCTCGCTCGCATCGCGCGAAGGGGTATGCTGTGCCCGCACCGCCGAGTGCCGGCTTTACCCCACCGATGCCCGGGGCGACACCGGCCGATGCCTGGGGCGACACCGCCGAGTGCCGGCCTTACCCCACCGATGCCCGGGGCGA
>JAAUQO010000274.1 GCA_012032775.1 Oscillochloris sp.
ATCGCCTTCCGGCAGCGGCCCGGCCGGCGGCGCGTTTGACGGCAGTCCGGGCCGCAATTGGCAGGGGGCAAGGAAACTGCCGAGCAGACCGAGGCGTACATTACTGCCGACAAGCTCGAAGCGGGCGCGCTCGAAATACTGCACACGATAATTGCGGCCATCATCGAGCACCTGAGTCTCTTCCTCGCTCAGTGGAAAGCCGAAGATCGCGAGGCCGCCGTTACGTTCCCAGAATGTGCGAAAGGCACCGCGCAGCGTATGGCCGGTTTCGGGGAAATAGCGCACCCCGGATTGGTTCGGATTGGCCACCGGCGGAAAACCGAGGCCGCGGACATTAAGGTACTCGCGGCCAATCAGGCCCAGATTAACGAAGGCCACATTCCCAACCACATCAAGCTCGAAGCGGGCGCGCTCGAAATACTGGGCCACCCGGCCATCACGGTTCTGATAAAACTCTTCCGTGATCGGATAGCCGAAGATCGCCACACCGCCGTTGCGTTCCCAAAAACTGCGAAATGCCCCCCCAAGAAAGTGCCCCGTCTGCGGAAAATAAAGCTTCGATTGAGCTTGCGACGGTGCGGGCGGTAAAAAGCCGAGCAAGCCAATCACCAACAGCAACACCAACCCGCTCCGCCATTGCCATTGTTGCCGAGACATAACTACTCCAGTATGAATCGTAAGTGGTATCCAGCCGGCGCATCTTGCCGGGCTGCCCCACTGCGCCATGTATGAAGATCGGCGGACTAATTTATCTTTTACACCGTGCGCTTACTATACGCGAACGTCATGCGACTGTCAAGCGTTCCAATGCTTTTTTCGGCAGTAGATTGCCGAGAAAGCAACACAAAGAGCATCTTTTATTGATACTGATTGTGTGAATCCGGGACAGCATCAACAACGCAACGATGAATCGCTTGCGGGTATAATACGATCAAACAACCCATTTGATAGAGTGATGGAACCCATGACAATCCCGATTATTTCCGACCTTGAGGTCGCCCGCGCCGGTGTTTTACGCCGTGCGCCGCTCGACGAAGATCAGGCGACGGCGGCGGTAGTGACGACAATTCTGGCCGACGTGCGTAGCCGCGGTGATACAGCCTTACGCGAACTAACCGCCCGCTTCGACGGCGTCGAGCGCGCGGATTTTGAGATTCCGCGCCATGAATGGATAAAGGCCGCAGCGGCAATAACGCCCGAACTGCGCGCAGCCATCGAGTTGGCGGTGGCCGAGATCAGGCGTTTCCACCAACGGCAGGCCCGCAACTCATGGATCGATTTCAGCGTCGAAGGAGCACGGGGCCAACTTGTCGTCCGCTCGACCGGGTCGGTGTGTATGTGCCGGGCGGTGCGGCGCCCTTGCCGTCGTCGCTGATCCACGCGGCCGTGCCGGCGCAGGTGGCAGGCGTACGTGAAATTGTCGTATGTTCACCGCCGCAACGCGATAGCGGGCTGCCGGCGCAGGTGGTGCTGGCGGCTGCCGAACTGGTTGGTGTCGATCGAGTTTTTGCGGTCGGCGGCGCCCAGGCGATCGGCGCACTGGCCTATGGTACAGCCAGTATTCCGCAGGTCGATCTGATCGCGGCCGGGCAACCGCTATGTTGTGCAGGCCAAACGCCTGGTTTTCGGCGCTGTCGGGATCGAGAGCTTACCCGGCCCGACCGAACCATGGTGATCGCCGAGGCCGGCGCCGATCCACGTTATGTCGCAGCGGATCTGCTGGCCCAGGCCGAACATGTCGATGCAAGTGCGATCCTGCTGACCGACTCGGCCGAGTTGGCGCAGGCGGTGCAGCAGGAGATCGGCCGGCAACTGGAGGCATTGCCAACCACAAATGCGCAAGCGGCAGCCGAGGCGGTTTCACAGCGGGGCGGGATTGTGCTGGTGCCGGATCTGGCAACGGCGCTGACGCTGGCGAATGAGTACGGCCCCGAGCACCTTTGCCTGCTGTTGGCCGATCCCTGGCCGCTGGTTGGGCAGGTGCGCAATGCCGGCGGAATCTTCCTTGGCGAACAGTCGTTCGAGGTACTGGGCGACTACGTGGCCGGGCCGTCGCATATTATGCCGACCGAGGGCACGGCGCGCTACGCATCGCCGGTGAATGTCGATCACTTCCGAAAAGTGATCTCGCTGGTTGGATTGAATGCCTCGGGGCTACGCCGGATCGGCCCGGCTGCGCAACAATTGGCCGAGGCGGAAGGGCTTTATGCTCACGCGGCTGCCGTACGGCTGCGGTTGGAAGATATGGAATAAGCAGGATTTCAGAAAGGATCTTTCGTAATGGGGGGCTTCATCGTCTCATTCATCAACTTGCTCTTTAATGTGTTGCTGATCGCGATCTTCGGGCGAGTGCTGATTTCGTGGATCGACCCGATGGGTAATATGCGGATCACCCAGATTCTGCACGAGATCACCGAGCCGGTGCTCGGCCCGATCCGCAGCGTGATCCCGTCGCTCGGCATGTTCGACCTTTCGCCGATTGTGGCGATTCTGCTGCTGCAATTGATCCAACGCCTGATTCTCGGCGCGCTGTAAATAGCATGTCACGTCGCTGCGCCGGCTAAACCGTCGTGGCGACGTGACATATTAGTTCCTCATGCAACAACATCCCCGCTCCGACCGTTTTTTGATCGCGGTGGTCTTCCTGGCCGGGATCGGCACCCTCGGGATCGAGATGGTGATGCCGCGGCTGCTGGCTCCGTTCTTCGGCACCTCGCAACCGATCTGGGCGGTGGTGATCGGCGCGACCCTCGCCTACCTCGCGATCGGGTATCGGCTCGGTGGTGTGCTGGCCGATCGCCGGCCCGACGAACGGCTCCTTTACCGCTTGATCATCTGGGCCGGTGTGGTCTGCGCATGTATCCCCTTTATTGCCCGCCCAATCCTCGCCCTGGCCCAGGTCGCGCTGCGCAGTGTCGCCGCAGGCGGATTCCTCGGCGCCCTTGCAGCGGTGATTCTGCTCTTCGCAGTGCCGGTTACCCTGATGGCAACTGTGGGGCCGTTCGCGATCCGGCTGCAACTGCTGCGGGCCGAGAATGGCATCGCCGAAGCCGGACGCACCGCCGGCACGATCTCGGCCGTCTCGACCCTCGGCTCGATTGTCGGCACCTTTTTAACGGTTCTGGTGCTGATTCCCGCGATCGGCGCCAACGGCACGCTCTTTCTCTTCGCCGCATTTCTGGTGGCGCTGGGGTTGATCGGCCTGCGGGATTGGCGCATCCTGCCGGTGTTGCTGCTGGTTCTGATCCTGGCCGGCGCCTATCAGATGCTCGGCGGCGTGATCAAACGCGCCGACTGCTATAACTGTACACTCTTGAGCGAACGTGAGTCGAGCTACAACTACATTCAAGTGGCCGAGCAGGAGATTGTGTACGCCACCGGTGCAGTCGATCCGCGCCGGGTGTTGATCTTGAATGAGGGATTGGCGCTGCACTCGATCTACCGACTAAAGTATCGTGACAGCGGCGATCCACTCGATCTGCTGACCGACGGCGGGCCATGGGATTACTTCAGCGTGGCGCCATATGTCTACCCCGACGTTAATCCCGAGCGGATCACCAGCATGGCGATGCTTGGATCGGCGGCGGGAACGGTGCCGAAACAATTTCTGGCGATCTACGGCCCCGACACACATATCGATGCGGTCGAGATCGATCCGGAAATTATCGAGGTTGGGCGACGCTATTTCGATCTCGAAGATCAAAATCCGGCCTTTCCGAACTACACGACCTACGCCCAGGATGCGCGCTACTGGCTCGCTACCAGCGACCACAGCTACGATGTGATCGGCATGGATGCCTACCATCAACCCTATATTCCGTTTCATCTGACCACCGTTGAGTTCTTTCAACAAGTGCGCGCCCATCTCAACCCCCAGGGCGTGGCAGTGGTGAACGCCGGCCGACCGGCCAGCGGCGACGACCGGCTGGTGAATGCATTGGCCTCGACCATGCTGGAAGTGTTTCCCGAAGTGTATGTGATCGACACCCGGTTCTCGAATGCGCTGTTGATCGGCGTGAACGAGCCGGCAGGTGACGGCGTAGCGAACTTCATCGACAATGCGGGCACCATGAACATTCAAGCCTTGCAACTGGTGATGTACTGGTCGCTCAACGAAGGCCGGTTTGGGCCGATCCGCCAATTCACCGCCGATCAAGCCCGCTTCGCACCATTCAGCGACGACCGGGCGCCGGTTGAACAGCTGATCGACGGCTTGATCTTCAACGAAGCTTGGGGGTCATAAAAAATCTTAATGGTTCAGTATGTATTTCCAGATATCCCAAGAGCTTAATCCACCCCCGGTATGAGGCAAATTGACAAATAATATGGAATTATGCTACTGTAATAGTGAGGTGGCAGGACATGCACACCTCCGTACCTCAGTGATTTTTGAGAAGGCTCACGATGTTTTCGGGTAACCGCCAATATCACACAGCGCCAAGGATCTGTCGCGAGCGTAGCCGAGAATATCAGCTACGTGATTATGTCGCGCGGATCGGAAGGAGCATACAGATTGGGCGCAGCATTGTGCTGCGCGCGATCAGGGCGGTGTCCTCCGCGAGCCGGATCAGGGTTCGCGCGCTCTAGACAGGGTTAAACCCTTCCCACTGTCTGGAGCCGTGTTAATCGTTAACACAGGTTCTTTGAAGGGGGTGGGTGCCTTGGCGCAGCGCGTTCTCGTTCTCAACGCCAGCTACGAACCGCTACAGCTTATCTCGGTTCGCCGGGCAGTTGTCTTGCTGCTTCAGGAAAAAGCCGAACTGATCGAAGCAGCGCAGCAACAACTGCGCGCACGTACTCGTGCATTCGATGTTCCCCTGGTTATCCGGTTGGTACGTTACATCCGCATCCCGCGGCGTCTGAAGCTGCCGTGTTCGCGGCGGGGCGTGTTTGCGCGCGACCGTGAAACGTGTCAGTATTGCGGCATCCAGCCGGGGCGCAGCCATCTGACGATGGATCATGTTGTGCCGCGCTCGCAGGGCGGCGGCACCAGTTGGGATAATGTCGTAACTGCCTGCCGCGATTGCAACCATCGCAAGGGCGGTCGCACTCCCGATCAGGCCAATATGCTGCTGATGAGTACGCCGCGCCAACCGCAGTATGTGGCTTTTGCCTTGCTGGGCGAACTTGAGCGCCACGATGTCTGGCGGAAGTATGCCTTCGGCTGACCGCAAGCAACTCGGGCGTTTCGGCGAATCCGCCGCCGCTGCGTATCTGCTGCGCAACGGCTATCAATTGCTGATGCGCAACTGGCGTTGCGTCTATGGCGAGATCGATCTGGTCACTCAACTGAGCGGCCAGATTGTTTTGTCGAGGTGCGAACGCGGCGCAGCGGCATCCCCGAAGAGTCGATCGGCCCAACCAAGCGCCGGCGGCTGATCACCCTGGCGCATAGCTACTGCGCCGAACATAACCTCCCCGAAACATTACCCTGGCGGATCGACCTGATCGCGGTTGTGCTTGACGGCAGCGGGCGAATCACCCGCCTGAGCCACATCGAGCACGCCGTCGAGAGTGATTAGCGATCCGTTCATCAGGCGTTGCGCGCTGCTCATCTCTTCGTCATCCACAAGAACTACACTGCGAGTAGCGGTATTTCGCTCTCTTCCCCTACGCGGGCGGCTCGTAAAAACGACCGCGTAATTCGGTATACGCAGCACAAAACGACAGAGGGAGCACAGCCATGTCGATGTTTCATCCTAGTGCCGATCTCGACCCGCGAGTCGAGATCGGCAGCGGCACACGAGTCTGGCATGGCGCCCAGATCCGAGCCGGAGCACAGATTGGGCGCGAGTGCATTATCGGCAAAAATGCCTATATCGACACCGGCGTCATTGTCGGCGATCGTTGCAAAATCCAGAATAATGCCTCGCTCTACCACGGACTGACGCTGGAGGACGGCGTGTTTGTCGGGCCGCACGTCATCTTTACCAATGACCGTGTGCCGCGGGCGATCACGCCGACCGGCCAGTTGAAAAGCGCCAGCGACTGGATTGTCGGGCAGACGATTGTACGCTACGGCGCCTCAATCGGCGCAGGTGCGGTGATCGTCACCGGCGTGACAGTCGGGCGCTGGGCGCTGGTCGGCGCAGCCGCCGTGGTGACGCGCGATGTGCCCAATTTCGGGCTGGTGGTTGGTAATCCCGCCCAACTATTATGTTACGTCAGCGCAGGTGGCCAGCGCTGCGAAAGTGCAGAACAGGCGCTGGAACTCAGTATCGAAGAGGGCTATCATCAATGAGCACGACAATGGTTCCGATCGCCCGACCCTTGATCGGTGATGATGAGAAGGCCGCTGTGATGGCGGTGTTGGACAGCGGACAACTGGCGCAGGGCCAGGTAACCGCTGCGTTTGAACGCAGTTTCGCCGGGCTGTGCGGTGTAGGTGAGGCGGTAGCGGTTGCGAACGGCACGGCCGCCCTGCATCTGGCCTTGCTTGCCCACGGGATCGGCCCGGATGACGAAGTCATCACCAGCTCGTTCTCGTTCATCGCCACAGCCAACAGCATCCTCTTCACCGGCGCAAAACCGGTGTTCGCCGACATCGATCCAGTAACCTACACCATCGATGTTGAGCAGATCGAGAAGCTGGTTACGCCGCGCACCAAAGCGATTATGCCGGTGCATTTGTTTGGCCAACCAGCCGATATGGGGCCGATTATGGAGTTGGCCGCCCGCCATGGCCTGCCGGTGATCGAGGACGCGGCGCAGGCCCATGCCGCCCGCTACGGCGAACGAGTCGTCGGTTCGTTCGGCACCGGCTGCTTCTCGTTCTACCCCACCAAAAACATGACCAGCGGCGAAGGTGGGATGATCACCACGAATGATCCGGCGATCGCCGACAAACTGCGTATGCTCCGCCAACATGGCATGAATCGCCAGTACTATCACGAGATCCTGGGCTTCAATCTGCGACTGACCGACATGGCGGCAGCGGTGGGCCTGGCGCAACTACCGAAACTGGCCGGCTGGACAGCGGCGCGCCAGGCGAATGCCGCTTTCTACAACGAATGTTTGCCCCGTGAGGCAATCCCGGCGACGCGCCCCGGCAGCACGCATGTCTTCCACCAATACACTTTGCGGGTGCCGCGTGATCGCGAGCGGGCGATCGCGTTGCTGGCCGAGCGCGGTGTGCAGGCGCGGGTCTACTACCCGCTCTGCATCCATCAGCAGCC
>JAAUQO010000275.1 GCA_012032775.1 Oscillochloris sp.
CACGGCAGTCGGCGCGGGGAGCGGCGCGGCGGTCGGCAGAACAGCGGTTGGTGGAACCTGTGTCGGTGGAACAGCGGTCGGCACCACTGCGAAGCCGTTGTTATCGACGCTGAAGGCGCCGGCCGGATCGACTGCACCTGTCGGGATTCCGTGCAGCAGGGCGAGTGTCCGGCCGAGATCGCCGATTGCGACCGCATCGGTGCCGCTTGCGGGCCGATGTTCTAGCCGGGCTCGTTCGAAGTACTGCACCAAGATCAGATCCGTGCCGACATACTCCCACTCCGGCTCGCTGATTGGGAAGCCGAATACGTCGATCCCGCCGTTGGTTTCCCAGAACGCGGCGAACGGCTCACCGAGTGTATGGCCGGTTTCGCTGAACCGGTGCCGGCCCGGCTGTTCCGGATTGAGCGGCCGATGAAAGGAACGCCAGAGCGCATCGGCATACTCGGCACCAAGGCGCCCACGCAAGATCGCGCCGTCGTACTGGGGATGTTTTTCGAGCCGGGCGTACTCGAAATACTGCACAATCAAGCCCTGTGCTTCGAACGGCTCGCTGATCGGTGCACCAATGGTGCGCGAACCATCGCCGGCCCGCCAGTAATTCAAAAATCCGTATTCATTCGTGAGCCGGTGGCCGCTGGAGACAAAATAGAGCGCCTCGGTTTCGGCTTCACTGGTGGATGGCCGGATCCAGAGCCCGGCCGCAATTCCGAGCAACAAACTGATCAGGCAAGCGCGCAGCAGGCGTCGGTTCGGTTGGAAAGACATAACATGCCCCGAACATTGGGTTAGGATACAGGATACAGTGAATAAGCTGGTACATGGAGCTTGGAAAGTGGCCAGGAATATTTTTATTATAGCTTGCAGCTTCGATCCGTCAAGAGTTCCGGCACGACATTCGGCATAGAATTGGGATTCATGCCGTGAATCCAATTGACACGAGGAAGGCAATTACAGCGAGGGGCCTGGCTTTCATTAGCCTGTTGCAACGGCAAGCGGCCGCAACAGATTGATGCATTGTGCTGGTTGCCAGTCGGTTACGTTGCGTTGCGATGCCTTTTCATACAAGCCGGAAGGGGCAGGGTATAGTGGAACTATCTTTCATACGGGTAGCGGGTATGAGCAAAGTGGCTTCTGCCCCGGCGCATACTGTTGACGGAACGGGCCGTCCAGTGCAGAAGATACGAGGTCGAACTATGGCTCCTCAGAATATCGTCATCCTCGGTGGTGGCGTGGGCGGCACCCTCACGGCGAATTTACTGGCACGGAAGCTAACGCGGAAGCAGGCCACAATTACAGTGATCGATCGCACCGGTCGCCATGCCTATCAAACCGGCTGGCTGTATGTGCCGTTCGGCGGTGCGCCGCCCGAAAAGTTGGAGCGTTCGGAGCGGCGATTGCTGCACCGCATGGTTGAACTGGTGGTGGGCGAAGTGGCCCGCATCGATGCACAGGGTCATGTGATCGAGATGGTCGGCGGCGAGTGGCTTCCTTACGATTATCTGGTTGTGGCGACAGGCGCACAATTGGTACCCGATGTGATTCCGGGATTTGCCGAGGGAGCATATCATTTTTATAGCGCCGAAGCGGCTTTACGGCTCCATGCCGCACTCCGCGAGTTCAAGGGCGGAAAGATCATTGTCGGCGCGGCTGGTTTGCCGTACAAATGCCCGCAGGCGCCGCTTGAATTCGCTTTCTTGCTCGACGACTATCTCCGCAAGCAGGGTATGCGCGATCTGTCACAGATTGTCTACACCTACCCACTTGAAAGCGTTTACCCAAGTGAAGGTGTGAGCGACTTTGCTGCACCGTTGCTTGCCGAACGCTGCATTGCTACGGAATTGAACTTTACGCCGGCGGCGGTTGATCCGCAACTGCGTAAGCTGACGGCGACCAATGGCCGGAGCCTGGAATATGATCTGTTGGTGATGGTGCCGCCGCATCGTGGCGCAGCGGTGATCGTTGCGTCGGGATTGGGTGACGGGCAGGGCTGGATCGCCACCGATCGCGAAACCTTGCAAAGTAAGCAATACGACAATGTGTACGCTCTTGGTGACGCGGCCGATGTGCCGGTGAATAAGAGCGGTGCCGCAGCCCACTTCGAGGCCCATGTGGTTGCGAACGGCTGGTTGCACAGATTCGCGGTGAGCAACCGACCGATCTCTACAATGGTCAGGTGATGTGCTTTATGGAGCTCGGCAACGAGCAGGCAACTCAGATGGTGTTTGATTATACCCATCCGCCGCTGCCGGCTAAACCCAGCAGTTATTATCACTACGAGAAAACGTTGCTCGGGCGGGCCTACTGGCATCTGGTGCCAATTGGTATGGTATAGTTTGTTCGGCGCTGCTTAGGCGCGCCGGCGGCGTAAGTCGCCCTGTTTACGAAATCTCTCCGCCTCCTTCTTGTGCCCTCGTCGTAGTGCCAACGACGAGGGCACAGTGCATGTTTGGAAAGGTGTATACTGTTGGCGATGAAGTGGTTCTATGGCGATTCTTTTCTTGAGATTTCGTATGCTGAAACATCCTCTGGTGCGTGGTAGTTGGATTCTGAAACACCTTTTTGCCCTGACAATATTTGTGACCCTGATCGGCTTCGGGTTCTGGCAACTTGATCGGCTGGAGCAGCGCCGGGCATTTAATGCGGCGCGCCTTGCGGTACTCGACCAGAACCCAATGACGCTGACGCCGCAGAGCGATCCGGAAGCGTTGTTCGGCCGGCGGGTACGTCTGACCGGTACCTTTCGTAATGACGAGAGTGTTGTGTTGCGCGGTCGTGCCTCCGACAGCGGAGTGGCCGGCGTGCATTTGCTGGTGCCGCTGCAATTGAGCGGCAGCGATCGAGCGGTGCTGGTGGATCGGGGTTGGTTGCCGGACGAGCAGCGCGATCCGGAGCGCCGGGCAGCCTATGCGGTTTCGCGTGAGGTGACGATCGAGGGTTTGGCGTTGCCGCCGCAAACACGATCGGATGCCTTGTTGGCGCCGATCGATGTGCCGCTGGCCGGCGAAACCCGGATCGACGCCTGGATTCGGGCCGATGTGGCAAAAATCCAGGAACAGGTGGCGGTGCCGCTATTGCCGGTCTATGTCGAGCAATTGCCGGAAGCCGGTTCCACCGCCTTGCCGCGTCCGGCCGATCCGCGCCTGCTCGACGAAGGCCCGCACTTGAGTTACGCGCTGCAATGGTTTGCGTTCGCAGGAATGTTGGCGATCGTCTATGCCGGTTTAATGCGCCAGGAGTTGCAGAAAGCGGCCGGCTAAGGCCAGGCGCGCCGGCGCAGGGCGGTGGGCGAAGCCGGCGCACGCATTCCTATGCTTAACGGCTATCTTGGGCGCCGGCTTCGCCCTTACGACGGTAGAGGATTGTATGGTTCGAGGTTTGCTCCTGTTGGTTATCCTTCTGGTGCTTGCCGGATGCTCGCGCCAGGGGACGCCGATTGTGGCCGCTGCGCCGCTGGAGGCGCCGGAAGTTGCCCAACGATCGATTGCTACTGCGCCGGTGATCCCGACGCAGTCCTGGCCCACACAGACGCCGCTGCCTACCAACACGGTTGCGCCGGTGACACAAACGCCGCTGCCGCCGACGGCGACGCCCGGCCCGCCGCCGTTACGTGGCGGTGAAGCGGCTCCGCCACTGAGCGGCGAATTGGCGATGGTGACCTACAGCCTTGATCTGTATCGGCTGGATGGCGCGCCGCCGGCCGCGGTTGTGCAGCAGCTTGGGCTCGACGGCGAGGCGGCGATTGAGAACGGCAGTCGCCTGATCGGCGGAACGCTCAGTGGGCGAGTGGCGGTACGGTTCGAGCCGCCTCAGAGCGGCGAGTGTGCGATCCGCGGGATTACGCGCTCGGATTTACGTACGATCCGGCTGTTCTACGCCCCTGACACCGATCCCAACCGTATGCGCGGCATTCTGGCCCATGAACTCTTCCACCAGATCCAGCGTGATTACTACGGTGAACGCGATCATCGCAAAGCCGATGTGATTCTTTTGGAAGGGATGGCGGTCTGGGGCACGGCCGATTATTTCCGGGCCGAGGATGGCCGGGCGCTTTATCAGGTGCGTGCGAAGGCGGCGTTTGATGAAGGCCGGTTGCTGCCGCTCACCACCAGCCTGGAAGCCGATTGTCGCACCACAACCCGCAACGACATCTACAATCAGTGGGCCTCGTTTGTCGAATACCTGCTGGCGACCTATGACCGCGATGCGCTTGATGTGGCCTATCGCAGTTCCAGCGGTCGCCCGGCCGGCTCCGCCGACTGGGTGGCAGCCTATGGCAAGCCGCTGCCTGTGCTGGAACAAGAGTGGATTACGTGGTTGGGGCAGCAGTGATTAATACGAGTTACGCGCTGGCTTGTGTAATTCGCCCGCGTAACGGATTTTTCGCCTCGGTGGTGTGTTGGCGATTTTGCCGTCAACACACCACAAAAGGATAGTCCTTCGCTTAACTTAGCCCAGTGATCTGCTCCTCGATCAGATCGACGGCGGCGCGCATGGTTTCGCTGTCGAAGGCGAAGCGGGCGCCGGCTGCCGCGAACAGTTCCGGCAAGGTACGGGTGCGGCCCAATGCCAGAGCCTGACGGTAGGCGGCGATGGCTGCGGCCTGATCGCGCAGGCTGTTGCGCCAGACCTGCACCGCGCCGAGTTGTGCCAGTCCATACTCGACATAATAAAATGGGTAGCGGTAGATATGCTGCTTCCGGTGCCAGCCGGTAACGCGCGCATCATCGAGGCCCGACCAATCGATGCCGGCCATGAAGCGGCCCCAGAGCCGATCCCAGGCGGCGTCGCAGGCGGCAGGATCAGCGGCATCGTGCGGATTGGTGTAGGCCCAGTGCTGAAAGCCATCCACCACGGCCATGTAGGGCCAGAAGGTGAGAATCCCTTCACAATCGTGACGGATCGTTCAGGTAGAACCGATCTACCTGTCCATACCAGATAATATCAAGTGTCGAATGATCCGCGTGTAACACTACCCGAATATCCAGCTCGTCAAGCAATCGCTTTTTCTCAGTCATTGACAGCGCGTGTAAGGCTTCTGTATCGACTGACAGATCACTAAAGTGTTGCACCGTTTGTGCGATCTGCTCATCTGAGATTAACGCATCCTCTACAGGGAGTGCTAATCGATTGCGCTCTGCGGTCAATGCGTCTAACTTCGCTGTTTGATCCTTAATCATCTGGCGATACTGCGCTTTAACACGCGGATTATCCCGATACCGCCGCGCCTCTTCAATCAGGTATGCTAGTTCGGCTTCTGCCTCTTGTATCGCTGCATCAAACTGATTGACGGATTCAATAGCCGTTGCATGGTGTTCTAGGGCTTCTGCCTGTAGTTGGCGATAGGTATCTAGCACGCGCTGTGTATCATTGAGTAAATCAGCAACCCAATTCCACACCACCGCTTCTAGCCGGGTCGCATTGATATACGTGTGACAGTGACAACGCTTAATCCCGAATGTTGGATTGAGCACATAATAGCGTATGTTGGGCTTGCCGTCATGTGCCTTGCTTTTACCGGCATACGGGATGCTATGCTCACAACGTATTCGGCGGCTTAATAGATACTCAGTGCGCCCAATGGTACCACGCCCACTATCTAACCGCTTACGTGCCTTCTCAAATACCTCTACGTCGATGATTACAAGGTCATCCCGTTGGATGGTTATCCACTCTGATTGATCGCGGTATTCTGTCTCACGAATAACCCTACCCTGTGCATTGCGCTGGTTTGTTGCTACCTGTCGTGTTTTGTAGCGGGTGAATGCGCCGGTATACCCTGGTTGTGTCAGAACCTTACGCACCTTTGTTGCATCCCATCGCCCGCGTAGTTGTGTCGGAATACCATACTCATTGAGCATACGCGCTATGGCATGGGCATTGTTACGCTCATACACATACTGGTGAAAAATCCATTGTACTACCTGCGGCTTTGTCTCTAGTCCTGGTACGTCTGAGATAATCGTGTCATCGATCATTGTGTCTTTTGGCTTTGTGCCGGTTGACGCATAGCCGAATAAGCCGCCCGATGATTGCAGGATACGATGATCATCTACGGCTTTACGTCGCCCGCGCATAGTGCGTTCTCTGATCTTGCGCGTCTCTTCACCACTCATCAGCGCAGAGAACACACTGAGCAACTTACCTGCGAACGATTCAACGTCTAACCTACCTGTTGATACAAATTCAATCGGTAATGGTTGTAGCCGCGCTAACAACACGTAGAAACACTCATCACCACGCGCAAAACGATCTTGATCGTAACAGATCAATACGTCGATATGCCCACATTGCGCCAGATCAATCAACTGATTCATACCCGGTCTATAAGGATCGGTGCCTGAGTGATCATCTGTAAATTCATATGCGGTTGTGTAGCCGTGTCGTTGCGCGTAGTGGCGACACTGATCTAACTGAGATGCTAGGCTAGTGCCGTGATCCTTTTGCTGCTCCGTCGATACCCTTGCGTAGAGTGCTGCGCGTGTCATTGTTATTCCCTTTAATAATCCCTAATTCAATCAATCGTGCAATAAATCGTGTAAATGCCTGCTGTTGCATAGAAACCTTTTCTTTATGGCGGCTTCAATATGTCAATCACCGCCGTTACGATGTAATACAAATCAACCGCATCTGATTGCGGCCACGGTACAGTTATCAGTACCCATAGCGACACTGAGCAAACAAAAATGCAGTAGATTAAGGCTTTGCGGTTACTCATCGCGCAATACCTCTATCTCTGCATCCTGACTGATAACACGGCTATTCCTGGTGTTATCTAGCCATATCCGATATAAGTTGTTGAGCCGTCCTGCCGCCTCTATCCTAGTGATTAACGCGCCCCGATGGTATGCGTAATACCCTACGGGTGAGCCATAGCGATCCATGAAATCACAGAGCGCAATACGCAGTACACGCCGCATAGAAGCTAGTCCCTTCTGTCAAATGAAATGACAACAACCCATAACCATATAGGCCATAGGCAAGGGGACTAGCTTCTGATGTAGACTACAAAACGACTTACAGAGTTATGGTATACTCTGCTCTGCCGTAGGTAGCTAGTCCCTGCCTACGGTATGCCTCTGTCAGTACTTGCACTACTGGCAGGGGCTTTTTGTTCCTCTGATACCTTGCACGTATCAGAGACAACCCTATTATACGGCTTCACAGCGCCCAT
>JAAUQO010000024.1 GCA_012032775.1 Oscillochloris sp.
CGCCGCACCCTGGCTTGGAATCGCCGATCGCGGCGTAGACGGCGGATGGTGGCTGTTGCCGCTCGCCGGCCGTTGGACAAGTACGCCTCCGGTGATCTTCACCTACGGCCCAGGCGATTATGTCGCCGAGGTGATGGCGATCGGCGATACGGTGACAAGCTACCAACCCGACAATCAGGCGGCACTGCACGCCATGATCGACCGCGCAGCGATCGATTATCTCTACCTGACTGATCGTAGCGGCCCGTTACGGGCCGATCAATTCGTCGGGCGTCCTGGCTTCAACGTCGTCTATGCCCAGGACGGTGTGACCATTCTTGCCGTCGAATCTCAATCGTGATATGATCCCCGCGCCAAGGGAAGCGTTTCACAGTCAGGCTACATGCGGCGCGACCGCATACATTACTCATGACCGACGAACCCCAGATCAGCGAGCGCGAACGCGATATTCTGCGCCTTGTCGCCACAGGTGCGACCAACCAGCAGATCGCCAACGATCTCAACATCAGCGTCAACACCGTGAAGGTGCATTTGCGCAACATTTTCGGCAAGATCGGCGTTGTCTCACGTACCGAGGCAACGTTATATGCCGTTCGTGCCGGCCTGATCGAGGTCGATCGGGAGCGCCGTGATGCGCCGGGAGCAGTTGGCGATTTTTCGGCAACCGTCGGCGTTGCGCCCGATATACGCGAGGAATCGGCGCAATCGCTCGCAGCGCCGATCAAGTCGCCGCCGGAAATCGATCCGCCGCACGCGGAAATCCCGACCAGCCAGGCCACCCGATCGTCGGTGCCACACCAGGCGGAAGGATCGCCGATCCAACTCGCCGCCCCACCCACCCCGGCCGAGCCGCGCACAGGCCAGTTGCCCGAACAACCTGCCGTAACGCCAACCATCGCCGCACCATCGCCACAAACCGGCCACCGGCCGCTGTTCCTGGCGATCGGCGTGCTGATCCTGGTAGTGCTGGGGCTGGGCGGAATGTTGCTGATGCGTCCCGCCGCTCCACCACCTGCACCGCCGGCTGATCTGCCGGCCGCAAACGAGCGTTGGCGTGAACTAACGCCGCTGCCGGCGCCGCGTAGCAATTTCGCGCTTACCGGCTTCCGCTTCGACGGCAGCAACTACTTTTATGTGATCGGCGGCGAAGGTGAAAACAGCATTCACAGCGATGTGTTGCGCTATGATCCCGCCGGCAATGTCTGGGTGAGTTTTCGAGCCAAACCGACATCTGTCGCCGATGCCCAGGCGACCGTCGTCGGCGGACGCATCTACGTGCCCGGCGGGCGTACCGGCGAAGGCGAGATCACAGATGTGCTGGAAGTGTACGATCCGCAGCGCGACACCTGGGAGCAGGCGGCAGCGCTGCCGGAGCCACGGAGCCGTTACGGCTTGAGTGCAGCCGAAGGCAAGATCTATCTCTTCGGCGGCTGGGACGGCACAACTTATCAAGCGAATGTCTGGCAGTACAACCCCGACAGCAATGAATGGATCGTGTTACCGCCGATGGAAGCGCCGCGCGCCGACATGGGCGCCGTCACGGTAGACGGGTTGATCTACGTCCTCGGCGGTCGCGACGATAGCGGCGAACTTACAATCAATCAGCGCTACAATCCGGCTGAAGAGGGGATCGATAATCCCTGGACACTGCGGGCGCCACTGCCGATCGCCCGGTCGAATGTCGCCTTTAGCTCGGTCTCGACCGACCGGATCTTTGTGATCGGCGGTGATGACGGTTCACCGGCGCTCTCGTACAACGCCACGCTGGATGTCTGGCAGACGATCGATGATCTGCCCCTGAATACCGGCCTTAACGGACTCCGCAGTCAGGCATCGGGCGGCGAAGTCTTCATCTTTGGCGGGCGTACCGACTCCGAGCCGCTTCGGCAGGCGTTCGCCTACATCGCCATCTATACGACCCTGGTTCCTCCACTCAACTGAAATTGACATTCATGCGGATCGCCCTGATCTCATTCAACCAGCCCGAGCGCGGCACATGGTTCCGCGCCTATGCCTTTGGGCGTGAGTTAGCGCGGCGCGGCCATACCGTCACATTGATGGCGACGGATCCACATAGCCGCAGTTGTTTCAACCTCGAATTGCGCGAACAGCAGCGGCTGGCGCTGGTCAACGCACCCGATCTGCTGCCCGGCAGCCTGCGGTCGGGCTGGGATCCCTGGGCCGGCGCGGCCCGCAGTGCCTGGCTTACAGCGGCGAATTACGACCTGATCCATGCCTTTGATTGCCGACCGACTGCGATCCTGCCCGCGCTGATCGCCGCCCGCCGCGCCGACGTACCACTGGTGATCGACTGGTCGGACTGGTTTGGTCGCGGCGGATCGGTCGAGGAGCGCCCACCGGGAGCGGCGCGTACGCTCTTGCGCCCGATCGAGACATTCTTCGAGGAGCGTTTTCGCAGCGCCGCCGCCGCTACCACCGCCATCAACCGGGTGCTGGCCGACAAAGCCCGTGAACTCGGCGTGCCGGCCCACACGATCCATGTGCTGCGCAACGGCTGTGATCCGACAGCGAGCGGGCCTGTGGAAGCGCCGGAGATTGTGCGGCGCCAACTCGATCTACCCGGCGACGCCCCATTGATCGGCTATGTCGGCTCGATCTTCGCCCGCGATTCCCACCTGTTGGCCGAAGCTTTTATGCAACTGCGGGCCGTGCGGCCCGATGCGCGGCTGATTCTGGTCGGCTACGTCAATATTGCAATTGAAGAACTACTCGACACACCGGAAGCCATTATCCGCACCGGCCCCACCGACGACGCCACATTGCGCCGTTACCTGCGGGCATGTAACCTCGCCTGGGCGCCCCTAACCGATAGCGGCGCCAATCGTGGGCGCTGGCCGCTGAAACTAAGCACCTACATGGAGCTTGGATTGCCGTTCGTCACCAGTGCGATCGGCGATCTTGGGCCGTTCCTGGCCGAGTACCCGGCCGGACTAGCGATCACCCCTACGGCTGCGGGTTACGCCGAAATCAGTCTCAGGCTCTTGAACGATCCGGCCCAGGCGGCAATACTTGGCGCCACCGGCAAACGCCTGGCCGCCGGCGAACTGAGTTGGGCCAGCATGACCGATCAGTTGGAGCGGATCTATCTGGATGTGCTCCAGCAAAGATAGGGCCAGAAGGCCGGGGCAAGAATAGGCGCACTGTTCCGACGGCCCACAGCGTATTTCACGTTGCACATGATGCATTGGCATAGTGCATTGATCCGCCTGCCTTGCACGATCGGCAACACAGCGGTATGATCGCCGCTCGGTAGCACCGGCCGCCCAAGAGGATACGTATTCAGCATGACAAGCAGCCCCGCCACATTATTCGAGACGGTCGCATGCCCGATGTGCGGCGCGGATCGGCCCGAGATACTATTCAGCGGCGGCGATCTGCTGCATCAGGCTGCGGAAACATTTCGCCTGGTGACATGCGAGCGCTGCGGCCATATCTATCAAAATCCGCGCCCAACCGAGGCCGCGATCGGGCGCTTTTATCCCGACAACTATATCGCCTTCCAGGGTGCGATCGAAGATGAGCCGAATCCGCTGCGCCGAATCGAACGCCGCTACGGCCAATCGATGCGTTGCGGGGCGGTTCATCGCGCCGCCCGTAAACCCGGCACCATTCTCGATATCGGTTGCGCCACCGGCATCTTCCTTGATGGCATGCGCCGGCGCGGCTGGCAAACTGTTGGGATCGAGCCGTCCGAGCATGCGGCGGACTACGCCCGCAACCGCCTCGGACTGGAAGTGTACACCGGGCGGTTGGAGGATGTAGCGCTGCCGGAAGCCGGTTTCGACGCGATCAGTATGTGGGATGTTCTGGAACATGTCCACGAACCGCAGCGCGTGCTGCGCGAAGTAGCCCGGCTCCTACGGCCCGGCGGCCGGTTGATTCTCAGCCTGCCCAACCCCGACAGCCTGGAAGCACGCCTGCTGGGTGAACACTGGCTTGGCTGGGATCTACCGCGCCACCTGAACCTGTTCCGCCCGCCACTGCTACGCGGAATCCTGGCCCGCCACGGCATGCCCGTCGAACGCATCCGCTCGTTTACCGCCGGCCATTCCGTTCTGACCATGAGCCTGGTACAACGTGCGCGCGCGCCGACAGGCACGAGCGCCTGATCGCCCGCATCTTCGGCTCGCTTCCGGCACGCTTGATCACCAAGCCCTACTATGCCGGGCCGGCCAACTGGTTTAATCTGTCTTCAATTATGGTTGTATTCGCGCGCCGCCACGCTTAATCCGTTACGCTTACGGTTGCCGATTCGCCGCAGTCACATGCGCAAGATAGAGAAGTATGTCAGAAACGCCTCCAATCGATATTCGTTTCGAAATCCGGCTCAATCAAGACGGAGTTGACTGGACACGCCGCTCGTACGACCAAATTTACCAGGGCGATGGGATTCGCCAACTCGACTCGTTCTATCGCTGGTTGCTGCGTGTACTTGATCCAACGCCCGGTAGCCGGTTGCTCGATGTCGCCACCGGCGAGGGCGTTTTGCCGAACTTCGCCCGTAGTCTTTATTCCATTGATGCGATCGGCTGCGACCTGTCGAGCGAAGCGGCGAAGATCGCCCGCAGCGAGGGCGCGGCGACGTTCTGTGTTTCGAGCGGCGAGGATTTACCATTCCCCGCCGCCGAATTTGATTATGTCACGTGCATCGGCAGTCTGGAGCACTTTCTCGATATGCGCGCCGGCGCACGCGAAATGGCTCGCGTGCTGAAGCCGGGCGGCACCGCCTTGATCCTGCTGCCGAACACATACAGCATCCTCGGCAATGTGTATGCCGCCTTGAAGCGCGGCATGAGCACGATTGACCCCCAGCCGCTCCAGCGTTACGCCGCCCGCGCCGAGTGGGCGTTGTTGCTGGAGGAATCCGGCTTGCATGTGGCCCGCACCGTTAAGTACGAGCGCGAGTGGCCCGATAACCTGGATGACGCACGCTGGTATATGCGGCACTGGCGCACCGCCGTACACCTGCTGCTCACGCCGGTGATCCCCCTGAACTGGGCTTCCTGCTTCGTGTACCTGTGCCGACGCAGCGATGGTGACCAGGCATGAGCGAGCGAGGTTCCTGGCGTGAGCGCGCCTTGCGGCGCTTACGTGGACGCGGCGCCTGGCGTACATGGTTGGGGATGGCGCTTCTGATCGCGCTGGTGATCTTCGCATTTGTGCGGATCATCTGGCGCGAACTGCCCGCAATGAACCTGGCCGAATTGTTCAGCCGCCTGAGCGCTGCCGACATCGGCACTGCGGTTGCCGTCTATACCCTTGATCTGGCCCTGGCCATATTGGGCTGGTCGCTGATCATGGGCCGGCTGAGTGACATAAAACGACCGCTCACCCACGCGCGGATCTACTGCACAACTGCGATCACACGCCGGCTGCCGGGAACATTCTGGTATGTGCTTGGCCGCGTGGTGTTGTACGAGCGGCTGGGCGTGCCGCGGGCGATCACGGCTTTTGCCGGCGGTGTCGAATTTGCGGTGCAGATTCTGGGTGCGTTAGTGGTAGCACTGGCAACCTGGCCGTTGCTCTTCAGCACCCAAACCCTTAATCCACTCTGGTTGGCGGCACCGCTGCTGATCCTTGGCGGCCTGCTGAATCCACCGGTGATTCGGCTGCTGCTGCGTAAACTGAGCCCAAATACCGATATCAGCGCCATTCGCTATCGCGATCTGCTGCTCTGGGTTGGAACATTGGCGTTAACATGGGCGGTCGGCGGCTGGTTGTTGTTCGTCGTCGCTTCGGCGATCACGCCGCTACCGCTGAGTAGTCTGCCGGGGATCATTGGTGTCTGGGCTACGGCGGGCGCCGTTTCGATCCTGTTGTTCAGTTTTGTGCCGTTCGGATTAGCCGTCAACGATCTGACCCTGGCCACCATGCTCAGCGCCTTCATCCCCGGCGGCGAAGCCTTGTTCATCGCCCTGATGATGCGTGGACTGCTGGTTCTCTGCGAGCTAGCCTTTGGGGCGCTGGGCTTGATCGTTAGTCTGCCCGATTTGACCAATCCCCCGACCCCGCCCGATCCGACCCATTCCACGGCGGCCCCTGAGCCGGGATCCCTTCCCGAAGCGGAAAAACCGGAAGAAGTATCCACCTCACAGCCGATACTACCCGGCAAATACCCACAGGTAGGCGGTAAATAGGCGCAAAATAACCCGCACGGGTTATTGTCCGAATCCTGCTGAACCGGCATACTCACAACGGACAACACGGACTCATCGGACACTTTACTCGTACCTGGAGGACAATGATGAAGGGCTTTCGCTCGATTATCCCGGCTGTAACTCTGGCTGGGGCACTGTTGGCGGCCTCGTTGCCCGGCTCCGTCGGCGCACAGACCAAAACTTTCAGCTCCGGTTTCCAGATCCAGAATCTGACTTCAACCGAAGCGACGATCTCGATGGCGTTCTACCCGGCAGATACCGCTACTCCGAGCGATACCGTGCCGGGTACGGTACCGGCCTCGGGTTCGGCCACGTATGCAACCTTGCCCGACGCCGTCGATTCCGGCTTCAGCGGCTCGGCTGTGATCTCGTCGGATCAGCGCATTGCCGCAATCGTTAACCTGGTTTCGCCGAGCCTGGGCTCGTTGGTCGGTGGTACGGCCGGCGCACTCGGTGAGGCTTACATCGGTGTGACCGGTGGCGCACAGCAAGTGGCGCTTCCGCTGCTGTTCAAGAACGCAAGCGGTTTCAGCACGTTCTTCAGCGTTCAGAATGTGGGCCAGACCGAGACGACGGTTACCGTGACCTACAGCGGCGGCGGCCTTTCTAGCACGGTAAGCGAAGATGCGACCATCGCCCCCGGCTCGTCGCATCGCTTCGACCAGAGCGCCAATACCTCCTTGCCCAATGGCTTTAACGGTTCGGCGATTGTGGAGAGCACCGCCAGCGACGTTGCCGCTGTGGTAACCCAGGTGGGATCGACGACTGCACTGGTCTATAACGGCTTTGCCAGTGGCTCGAACCTGCCGGTCTTCCCGCTCGTGAACGCCAACAACGCCGGTTACATCACCGGTATCGCCCTGCAGAACATCGGCGACCAGGAGACGACGGTGACGGTGCAGTACACCCCGAGCACCAGTGGCACCGCCTGCACCGAAGAACTGACCATCGCCCCCAATGGCGGCACCCAGTTCTTCGCCATCAATGCCTTCGCCAACAATAACAACGGCGACGACTGCGCCAACGGCACCACCTTCGTCGGCTCGGCTCGCGTCATCACGAACAGCGCCAGCCAGCCGCTGGTCGGTATCGTGAACCAGCTCAATGTCGCCGCCGGTACGTCCGGTAACAAGGGCGGCTCGTACTCCTCGTTCGATGCCGCTGCTGCAACCGATACGGTAGTCTTCCCGCTGGTTCAGGATCGCGTCGCCGGCTTCTTCACCGGTCTGAGCATCGTGAACCTGGGTAGCACCGCAGTGACGATTGAGTGCAGCTTCAGCAACACGCAGGTGACGCAGACCAGCCCGCAGCCGATCGCCCAGTACGGCACCTACACCCCGGTTCAGGTCGGCAATCTTGCCGATGGGTACAACGGCTCGGGCACCTGCACGGCGGTTGATGGGAGCGGCAATCCGGTTGCCGGCGCCCAGATCATCGGTATCGCCAACCAGGTTCGCCTCAGCCCGGCAGTGGACGCCTTCTTCGTCTACGAAGGCACCAACGACTAAATCATCCGCAACCACGGTATAGCGCACAAGGGGGAGCGGCATGTGCCCTCCCCCTTTTCGCATGGAGTAGCGAAACAATGCGAACCTTTCTCCACTTCTTCACTTTGGTTCTCGTAGCGGCATTTGTAGCCGCCTGTGGGCCTGCTGCGCCCACCGAACCAACTACCGCACCAGCCAGTACAACCGATAGCCCTGCACCGCAACCGGGAACCGAGGTCTATCCTCCGCCAACCGTAGATCCCTATCCCGCACCCGGTAGCGAACCCGACAACGGTGCATCTCCCGCCCCAGAGGGAAATACTACTACAGATACCACAGCCGCCGATACCGGACCACTGACTGTGCCGGAGCCATCCTCCGCGTCCGTTGGTAATCTCCGCGGCGTTCTCCTACGGATTAACGATGATGGCACCCAGGCGCCGATCCCCAATGCTATTCTGTACCTCGGTAATATCCTTGAATCCGATGGAGGCGTTGAGGCTATGGTCGGCGTCGATCGCACGACAGCACCAACCGCAGTGACCAACAGTCGCGGCGAGTTTGCCTTTGTCGATGTTGAACCGGGCCGTTACGGACTTATGCTCGACACTATTCAGGCGATTTTGCTGCTGAATGATCCGGCCGACGGAGGCAATTTCCTGGTTGAGGTAAGCGGCGGCGAAATTGAGGATATTGGCGAAATTGCTATCCATTGCCCGATTTATAAGCCTTTCAGCGCGAGGGTTATGCGGCTGTGCAGGCGCTAACCCTCGCTTCAGTGTACTACTACTTTCGGGTTATATGGTCTGTTTTTTCGCTTCACAACGCCTCAGATAACTATGAGCAATCACGGTACTACTTCCAAAGGCAATGTGCGCCGGGCGATTATTCTGGCCGCCGGCGAATCCAAGCGCACCCGCCCGCTTACCAATCATCGCCCCAAACCACTGATTCCATTGCTCGGTAAACCACTTCTGGCCCATATTCTCGATACACTGGTCGGGATTGCCGATCGCGTGACATTGGTGGTCGGCTATCGCGCCGAGGCGATCGCGACGACATTCGGTTCGACCTATCGCGGGATGGGCCTCGATTATGTTCATCAACAGGTTGTGAACGGCACTGCCGGAGCACTGCTGGCGGTTGGTCCAATCAGCGAACCGTTCCTATTGCTCTATGGCGACAACCTGATTGCACGCGAAGATGTGCTCGGTGTTTGCCGGCAACCGGATACGCTGGCCGGGCTTCATGTGAGCGATGCACGAGCTTTCGGCGTGCTCCAGATTGCGGATGGGTCGGTACGCGGGATTCTGGAAAAACCGGAACATCCGCCGGAAAATGCCCTCGCTAATCCGGGGATCTTTCATTTCAGCGCCGATGCTGCAACACTTGTCAGGCAGATCAGCCCTTCGCCACGGGCGAATTGGAACTGACCGATCTGATCGGCCTGCTGGCAGCTACCCGGCGGGTTGCGTATCACGTCTGTACGGGCTACTGGATTCCGGTCGGCACACCCTGGGAAGCGCTCAGTGCCGCCCAATTCTTGTTGGCACTACGCCGAACGCACAATCAGCAAGCATCAATTGATCCGACGGCAAAGTTCCATTCAAGCGCATACGTTACTGAAGCTAGTCGGATCGAAGCGAGCGCGCTGATCGCGGCGGACGCAACCATCCACGATTGTGTGATCGGGCCGGGGACGCGGATCGGCGCAGGTGCAGTGATTGAGCGGAGTATTGTTGAAGCCGGGGCATTGGTTGAGGCCGGCGCATATATTCGTGATAGTGTTGTCGGCCCCGGCGCCATTGTCGGCGAGCGGGCCACAGTCGCTGCTTCCTGGCTTGATGATGCAGCAGTTGTTACATCGGGCAGCAAGCTGGAAGCGGCTGTCTTTGCGGATTTGCGCCCGGTTGCAGTAACGCATGATCAGCTTAGCCCCGCGCAACTCAGTACGCGCGGCGCGATTGTTGCCCGTGCCGTGAGCGCAAGCGGCACCATTGCGCCAGGTAGTGTGATCAGCGAATAATGCGCTTCTGGATCAGGGGGCGCGGGTAGACCGGAATTCCGATCTACCCGCGCCGCTGTTTTACCAGGCCGCACGCAGCAATTCAAGTAACTCACCCTCTTCGGCAACCCGCGGATTGTGGAAGATCGCGCCATCCACCAGCGCAATCGAAGCTAGTTGAGGCAGTACATCCTCGGGGACATCGACATCGCGCAAGCGAGTCGGCAAACCACAGTCGGCGGCCAGGGTTGCCACGGCGGCAACTCCATCGGCGATCACCTCTTCATCGCTGCGCCCGCCCGCATTCACGCCCATTGCACGGGCGATCCGGACGTAGCGGTCGGGGACAATGGCGCTGTTGTAACGCATACCGTGGGGCAGGAAGATCGAGTTGAGCGTACCGTGATGCACGGCATACAACCCGCCGACCGCATGCGAAAGTGCGTGGATGACCCCAAAGTAGCTGTTGGCACATGCAATTCCGGCCATACACGAGGCGATCAACATCTGGCCACGTGCATCGATATCGGCGCCGTTATGCACAGAGTCGCGCATATGGCTTGCGATCATATCGATCGCAAACAGCGCCATACTATCGCTGAACGGATTATTCTCGGTTGAAACAAACGTCTCGATCGCGTGTGAAAGCGCATCCATGCCGGTAGCAGCACTGAGCCGGGGCGGCAAGCTGCGGGTCAATTCCGGATCAAGCACGGCGACATCGGGCACCAGGAACCGGCTGGTAAACGCAAGCTTCAGATCCTGTTCCTCGTCGCGAATAACGGCAAACGGCGTGACTTCGCTACCGGTGCCTGCGGTCGTCGGCACGGCGATCATCGGCATCAAGCGATCCGCGATCACATTGTAGCCCTGATAATCCAACAGGTGCCCGCCGTTGGTCAGCACAATGCGTACACCTTTCGCGGTGTCGATCGGGCTGCCGCCACCAAGTGCGATCAACATATCGGCGCCAACCTCACGAGCCGCCTGAGCGGCTTCCATCACCACCTTCACCGACGAGTTCGGCGGAATATCGTCATAGATACCGACCGGCGGTGTAGTTAAGCCGGCCAGTACCGGTGCCAGTAATCCGGCCGCCATCACTCCTTTGTCGGTGATGATAAACGGACGTGCGCCCATCTCCTCGATCACCTGCGCCAGATCGCCGGATAGACCGGCCTGGTATAGCACCCGCGCACCCAGATTGTATTCGAAAAACTCCTGCATCGGAGGCCGCCCTTCTTTCATATGACAGATTGCGTCATGCCCTAAGCATATTATACGCTGCCTGTGAAGATGCCCCAGAACGCGTATAATGCGACCAAACGATGTCGTTTGTCGGCTTGCCGACTTCGCCGCTAAAATGTGCGCCACTCCATGTATGCGTATTCTCATCCCAACTGATGTACTACCACCACACGGCAAAGGCGGCGCGGCCTGGAGCACCCACACCTTAGCACGCGCACTTCAGGAGCGCGGCCATCAGGTGACGGCGATTGTGCCGCAGCGCGGTCGATCCGGGATTACGCACGCAGACGCCCTGGGCATCCCAACGATCTATGTCGGGTATCGCGCGCCGAACATCCCCTTCGTGCAAAACTATGTTCGCCACGAATGGTTCCGGCCGCGGTTAGCCGCCGCCATTATCGCCGCTGCCCAGCAAGGCCCGCCGGTCGATCTTATCCACGCCCAACACGTACAAACGATCCCGGCAGCGGTGCTGGCCGGCCGTAGCCTGCATGTACCGGTGGTCGCAACAGTGCGCGATCACTGGCCCTGGGATTACTTCGCCACCGGGCTTCACGCCGAGCGCTTGCCGTACCCACACAACAGCGCCGCAAGTTTGCTGACCGACCTGGTTGCCCGGCGCGGGCCGTTGTGGGGCCTTCTGGCGGCCCCGGCGATACCATATATGCTGGCCCATGTACGGCAGCGGGCGAAGTTATTGTCTCAGGCCGACGCCGTTATCGCCTGCAGTACGTATATCGCCGCACGATTGCGCAGCATCGTGGCTGACGAACGGTTGCATGTCATTCCACACATGGTTGATTTCGCCGCAGTAGAGCGCGCCGCTACCGCCAACCAGCCTGATCCGTCGCCGCTACCATTGCTGCTCTTTGCCGGCAAGTTAGAGCCGAACAAAGGCGCCGGGCTTCTGCCGGCGATCTTTACGGCCCTACGCACGCAGGGGCCATTACCGCCGTTACGCTTGATCATCGCCGGCGACGGCGCCCTGCGCTCGTACCTGGCCCACGAACTGGCCGCGCTGGAGGTGCCGACCGAGTTTCTCGATTGGGCCGGCCACGATCGCGTTCTTGCGCTGATGGCTCGTTGCGATCTGTTGCTCTTCCCCTCGGCCTGGGGCGAGCCGCTCAGCCGAGTGTTGCTGGAGGCGTCGGCATTGGGGGCGCCGATCCTGGCAATGCCGACAGGCGGCACCGGCGATATTGTGCAAGACGGCAAAACCGGCGCATTGGCGGCGACACCACAAACCTTCGCCGCCCGTATCAGGGAACTTTTGGCCGATCCGCAACAGCGTCGCCAACTCGGCGAGAATGCGCGCAGCGCCGCCCGTGCGCGTTATGCCGTCGAAATCGTCGCACCGCACTACGAAACACTCTACCGTGCCTGCCGTAAGGCATAATACGGTTGATCTTTTCAGAATCCTGTCGGCAGCTTCGCAGCCGCTATGATCTGGAAAACTATCTGTCAGATACAGGAGGAATCGCGATGATCATGGAGCGTCTGAAAGCGGAAACGCGGATCCATCACAATCGGCTGGAGAACGAACCGCTTTCGCGTGGACTAACTGCCGCCGATGTTGATCGCGCTCGCTACGCCCGAGTGCTGGCCGTGTACTACGGCGTATACGCACCCCTGGAGGCGCAACTCGAATCGACCGTAGACTGGCGCCAACTTGGGTTCGATCTCGCGCCGCGTTTGAAGACGCCGCTGTTAGTTCGGGATCTGGCTTTGATGGGGATCGGCGCCGACCAATTATCGGCGCTGCCGCAATGCTCGCGCCTGCCGCAGATCAGCGATCTTGGCGCTGCAATCGGTTGTATGTATGTGCTTGAGGGCTCGACCCTGGGCGGACAACTGATTACGCGCCACATCGGCCCGGCCCTGCATCTGAACGCCGACAATGGCCTGGCCTTCTTCAATAGTTATGGCCCCGATGTGGGACCAATGTGGAAGGCATTTAAGCAGTTCGCCGAGACCCATGCCGCCGGGCGCGAAGAAGCGATCATCACGGCGGCCGGCGCCACCTTCGAGGCGTTGGAGCATTGGCTCGGCGCCGGAGCACTCCTGTTCGATCGCGATTATGTGCCCAACGCCGCCCTGACGGCGATCGTGAAGAACTCGGGCAGCAACGCCGTAAGCGGGCCGCTCAGCCGCAACAGTGCCTCGGCGAACTGAGACTCGGCCACCAGTTGATCCCAGGCCGGCAACGGAAACGTGACCATGGCGATCAGCAGTGCGACGCCCGCCAATACTGCCTGTACAAGTCCGAGCGCGCCGCCGAGCGCGTGATCGAGCCAACCCAGGAATAACAAGCCGACGAAGAGACGCAATACCGAGGCGATCAGGCTGGCGATCGAACTTACCAGTATCAGCACAGCAATAAAGCCGATCACCCCCGCCAATAACGGATCGGCGATAAACGAACTCAACCAGATCGCCACATCAGGGCCGTAGCGACCGGCCAACACCAGTCCGACCAGCAACCCGACGATCGATAAGACCTGTCGGATCACGCCCCAGTACAAGCCAAGCAACGTAAAAACGCCCGCCCCAACCAACAATCCAATATCCAGAGCATTCATCCCAATCACCGTAGATGACGAACCGGACAAGCGGCCAGGCCGCTTATCCGGTCGTACGTAGCATCATACAAGACCGTGTGTGTAGTAAACGTTGATCCGGGGCAGTTTGTTGCGCGGATCACGCGCCGCGTTCGCGCCGCTTACGTTCATAGCGCAGCATACCGGACACACTCATCTGCGACCAACTGCGGGCCACAAGTGCTGCCGGCCCATCGCCGGGGTACGGAAGCCAGCATGCAGCCAGCGCGGCGAGATCGGGATGCTCCTGGCCCGCGTCGATCGCGACATCAACCAGGGCAACCAGGGCGTCGAGACATTCCTCGGCGTGGGCGAATTGCCGATCGACATCATCGTGCGGGCCATAGTGAGTGAGGTAGATACGCGGCAGATCAAGCGCCCGTAGGCGTGCGATCGTATCACGGTGCGCAACCAGATCATAGGCCGGCACCGGCGTAACCGGAAATGCAAGCTCGTAGTGATCCATCACGAGGCCGGCCGCATCGCCGATAAAAAGTGCGCCGCCCTTCAGATCGCGGTACGACAGATGATCGGGCGAGTGGCCGGGGGTGTTGATCGCTGCGAGGATGACACCGGCGCCAAGATCGAGCCGCAACTCCTCGGCCGGACGAATACGTTCGGTCGGAATCGGCTTGATATCGCCATGGAGCGGCCAGGCCTCTTCCCCCACCGCCCGGCGCACACTCGGCATCAGCTTGCTTGGATCGCTCAGATGCTCGCTCACCATCGAGTGGATATAGACGCTGGCGCGCGGCAAGGCGGCGGCCAGATAACCGGCGCCGCCGGCATGATCCATGTGAATATGAGTGCAAAGGATATGTTCGACTGCATCGCGCGGGATACCGAGCGCATCAAGGCCGGCAAGCGTGTTGGACACCGTAAGTGACGTTCCGGTCTCAACCAGGGCGATCGTCTCGCCACGCACAACATAGGTCAAACCAACACCGGGCAGTCCAAGCAGGTGATGATCGATAGCGGCAATGTGCGAATCGAACTGAAACGTCTCCACAGGATTACTCCAGATAATTTTTGTGGTTACCGGGTGTTGCAGTTTAGCTACGACACCCGGTAACCACAATCGTGCTACTCCGGCTTCGGCCCGCGCCGGCGGCGACGGCGACGAGGTGTAGATTCACCGGCATCGGCGGGTTTATCGAGCGGTTTCGGGGGTGTAGGCGGAGTTTTCGGCCTGGCGGCGGATTGCTGCGGCTTCTCACGGGTTTCCGAGCGCGCCTGGCGCGGTGGTTGCTCGCGTTGCGGCCCATCACGGCGCGGGCGCGCGGGCGTTGCGCATCGGCGGGACGTTCGTTCTCGGGCTGGCGGGGAGTTTGTGGGCGTTCCTGGCGTGGGCGCCGATCCTCCGGCTGACGCGGTTGCTGGCGCCGTGGATTCGGTTCGAAATCTTCCAGGGCGTTGAGATCATCGTCGAGTTGCAGCAACTCATCTTCCAGATCGTACTGATCGATCTCATCGCGGAGCATGCGGCGTTCGCCGCGATCGCGTTCCCGCCGCATCTGCACCGCCGGCGTGATCCCCTCGGCATTACGTGAGCGAGCCGTCGCCGCCACCTGGGCCGTCGCCAGCGTAATCACATCCATGCCATAGGTCTCGATCGCACCACTGCCGGTTAACTGAACCAATAACTGCTGCCTGAGCACATTCTGGCCGATCACCTCGCCAGGGCCGTCAGGCGTCTGCACCCAGGTGCCTTTGCGCGGCAATTCGCTGCGCATTTCCAGATATTGCTCGTGTTCATAGGAAAGACAGCAGAGCAAGCGCCCGCAGACACCGGAGATTTTGGCCGGGTTCAGGGGCAAATCCTGATCTTTGGCCATTTTAATGCTGACGCGCGCATAATCGGGCAAGAACGAGGCACAGCAGAGGATGCGACCACACGGGCCGATGCCGCCGAGCAATTTCGCCTCATCGCGGGGACCGATCTGCCGGAGTTCAATCCGGCTCTTGAAGGTACGAGCCAGATCGCGCACCAGCATGCGAAAATCGACCCGCTTTTCGGCGGTGAAGAAGAACGTCAGGCGCGAGCCGTCGAACGAGTACTCGGCCTTGACGAGATTCATCGGCAAACTATGCTCGCGCACCTTCTCGGCGCAGCGGGCAAGTACCTCGTCGTGACGGGCCTGAAGCAGGCGCAGCCGTTCCAGATCGGCCTCTTCGGCACGGCGCACCACCGGCTTCAACTCGCCGACAATCGCATCTTCGCCTACCTCGCGCCGCTCATGGGCGACCCGGGCCAACTCATGGCCGCGCACCGTCTCGACGATCACCTGATCGCCGGTGTTCAGTTCAATATCGCGCGGATCGAAAAAGTAGACTTTGCCGCTGTCTTTGAAGCGGACACCAATAACGATCGGCATATGTTGTATACGGTGCTGTTACCTGGCGTAGTAACTACGATCTGCGGCAGCACCGCGCTATTTCGAAGCGTGGGCAAGCACTTTGAAGGCGCGCACACGCTGCTGCTTCCCCTTGAGTTGCAACTCGCCCATTTCGAGGAGTTGAAAGGCCGCGCCAAGCAGCGCGCCGTATCTTCACCGATAAACACGCTACCCGGCTCGGCGGAATTCTCCAACCGCGACGCGGTATTCACCGTATCGCCGATGGCAGTATACTCCAGCCGGTGGCGTGTGCCGAAGAAGCCGGTATAGGCCATACCGGTATTCACCCCGATCCGGATCATAAATGCCTTGGCAGGATCGAGCTTGGCAACCAGACGGCGCTGCGCGGCGAGCATATCGAGGGCGGCAGAGACGGCGCGGGTGGCGTGGTGATCGTCGATCGGCTCATCGGGCAGGCGCGGAGCGCCGAACACCGCCATGATACCATCTCCGATGTATTTGTCCACCGTGCCCTGATAGCGAAAGATCACATCGGTCATTTCGTGCAGGTATTCGTTGAGCAGATCCTGCACTTCGCGCGGCGACAGCCGTTCCGAGAGCGAGGTGAAGCCCTTCACATCGGCGAACAGCACGGTAACAAGTTGTTCCTGAGGTTCCCAGAGCTTGCCATGCTGCGAGAGATAGCGCGAGAGCGCCTGAGCGACATTGGGCGAGAGGAAGCGTTCCAGGTTCTGGCGCAACTGGCCTTGCTGGCGCAATTCTTCGGTCAGGCGGGCCCGTTCGATCGCGCCGGCGGCGAAATTCGCGATCGCCACCACCAGATCGCGATCGTGTTCATCGAAGATGTCGCGGCCGGGCGAGTCCAGCAGGATCAAGCCGGCGGCGCTGCCCTGCAAAAGCAGCGGGGCACAGATCGCCGAGCGAATATTTGCGCTGATAATACTTTCGGAGCCGGCGAAATCGATCCGGGCGTCGCGGGTAAGCACCGCTTCAGCGGCGTCGAGCGCCTTGCGCACCAACGAACTGGAGATCGCCATATCGCCGGTGCCGGCGGGCAAAACCACCCGCGGCACCAATTCTTCGCCTTTGCGCAGTAACAACAGGCCGCGTTGGGCGGGCACTGCGCGCATCACCTCTTCCATCACCAGTTCGAGCAATTCGCGAAAATCAAGCACTTGATTGAAGCGCATCCCGATCCGATAAACCGCCTGCAAGTCCTCGGAACCGAGCTGGATTTCGTGTTCGTGGATCGAGCGACCATCGCTGGCAAGTGGAAAATAGCGATTATCGTCAATCACCACGCTCTGGGCCGCGCGTTCTTCGAATTGTAATTCAAACGGGCCGATTCCAATCACATCGCCGTCGGAGAGTTGTTCTTCACGCACCCGCAGCCGGTTCACCATCACGCCGTTACGGCTCTCAAGATCAACCAGCCATGCCTGGCGGCCACGCAACTCGATCCGGGCGTGTTTACGCGACACAATCGCGTGGTTCAGCACAATCTCGTTGTCGGTCTGCCGACCGATATTCACACCGCGCTCGCCGATCGGAAAGGCGCGTTGTTCGCCATTCATATAGACAGAAACACGAGCCATAGCGTTTCCCCCCGCCGCCACGATAGAACGATGTAAGATCAACGCGCTCCATGGCAATAATAGCGCTATGATAGCAGACGGCAGAGTGCTGCGGCAAGAGGCCGGAGTGAACTACAAGGCGTCGTAATGCGGGGAACTATATATTGCGGGCCGGCATGGTGCCACCGACCCACACAGCTACAGCATTCAGGCTGTGATCTCGCCATAGATCAAGGCGGCAACAGCCGGCAAGACGGTGATCGATTGGCCGGGGCGCTGCAATGTCACGCCATAGGCAGGCGAGGAGTCGCTGATCTGGAAGACGGCAGCGGGCACAAGATCGTTACTTTGCAGATACTTGATCAGCTCGCTATCTTCTTCAGCCTCTTCGAGGATCCGCATAATCGTGAATGCGTGGCCAACTTCGGCCTCGGCGAGGCTGAGCCGACCGGCGTAATCCGACAGGTTGCCGGGGATGGGGTTGCCATGGGGACATGTCGGCGAATCACCGACGAGAGACGTGATCTGCGCTTCCATCGCCGGCGAAAGGGCGTGTTCAAGGCGAACCGCCTCTTCATGCACAAGATGCCAGGGCAAGTGCATCACATCAACCAGAAACCGCTCTAAAATGCGATGACGGCGCACCATAAGCTCAGCCATGGTGAAACCCTCGGCTGTAAGGGTGATCTCGCCGCGAGCGTCGCGGTTGATCATCTGCTTATCTTCAAGCTGCTTGACGATATGCGTCACTGTCGGCGGTTGCACCCCCATCCAACGCGCTAAACGCGCAGCGATCACCGGCTCGCCGCGAACGGCCAGATAGTAGATCACCTCCAGATACTCGCGTTCTTTCGGTGTTGGACCGGGATCGCCGATCTGATGCCGCCGGCGGGCGTTGTTTGCTTTCGGGCGCTGAACTCCGCTCACAAAAACCTCGCGTGCAGGTCAGGAAGCCTGAGATACTGACGTTGATTCTGAAGTAATAATGATTCTATGCAATTATACCACGGCGGTAAAGCTGGTATAATCGTTGAAAAGTGAGTATCGCAATCGACGGTTGCGCCATCGATTGCAATAATCACGGGTTATTCTTCCGGGTACTAAATCATGCAGCGACTCGAGATTTTGACGGGACAATTGGCGCTTGTCGGCGGTGAACGGCGTGAGCGTAGCCCATTGATTACAATCGCCGAGCCTGATGGTCTTCTGACGCCGGAGGCCCACAAGGGCCGACTCTATGTCCTGATCGAAGCCAATATGGAGTTGGCGCGGGCGCCTCAGGCATGCCAGACGGCGGCCCGCACGATTCGGCGTGAATTTTATGCCGACACGACATATAGCGTTACGTCGGCCTTGCGGGCGGCGCTGCGGGCGGCAAATAAAGCGATTTACGAACTGAATATCGGCCAACCCGCCCAACAGCGCGTGCAAGTTGGTTGCACCTGCGCCGTGATAAAGGACGGCGAGTTGTACCTGGCTCTGGTGCAACCGGCGCAGACCTATATTCTGAGCGACGGACAGTTGCGTCCGATTCCGGCCCATCCGTCCTGGAATCCGGCCCATCTGAGCGCAGCGCCCTTTGTGCATAGTGGTGCGCTCGGGGCCAGCCTTTTTATTGAGCCGGAACTATTTCGCAGTGATTTCGGCGCCAACTCGCAAATACTGATCTGCCCCAGCCGAATAAGTCATGTCCTGCGCAAAGCCGATGCCCAACGCCTGCTCGAAATCAGCGATCCGGAGGAGCATATTGCGGCACTGGCCGAGTTTGCCGGCGCACACGAGATCCTTGACCTGCACGCACTTGCGATCAAGGTGCGTAAGGCGGCGCCGAAGCCCTTGCCGCTGCCCGAAGCAGAACGCGAACCGCACCGTGAACGGATGCCGGGGATACTCGGCGCTGTTCTCAGCCGGTTACGCGGCTCCCCGGAGCCGGCCAGTCCGGCGGCTCCCCGGCCCGACCCACTGCATACACTGCCCGAGCAACCGTCCTACTCACCTACGCCGCCGCCGCGCCCGACACCGATCGATCTCGGCGAGAGCCTGACCGATCGCTACGAGCGGAATCGGCGCGAGAAACCGCAACCGGCGCCGTCGAAACCTCGACCACAATGGTCGATCTGCCGCCCTCGGCCTTTCTCGGTGAGTCGGATTACAACACAACCACCCGCGCCGTCGATCTCGGCGATGGACCGATGATCACTGCCGGCGCACGGGCCTACCGGCCGCGCTACGAAATGCGCCCGCTGGTCGATATGAGTTGGGGCGAGCGACTGGCTTTGCCGTTTCGCCTGACGGCAATCTCGATCGGCGCTGCCTGGCGGGCCTCGCGTACGCGCCGCCATGAGCCGCAGCAACGATCGATCCCGCGTGGTCGCGGGTTGTCGTATCGTCGCACCAGGCCGCCCTTCCCATGGTTGCCGTTGCTCAGCTTAACCACGATCGTCGCCGTGCTGATCGGGTATGGAATCCTGCTCAGCCAGCAGAATAGCGCTCGCCTGGCCGAAGAATACCTGTCGATCGCCGAACAACGTCTGGCTGAAGTGCGTGCCTCGTCGGACGAAACCGTCGCCCTCGAACGGTTGGATATCGCCAGCGAAGCGATCGACGAAGTGCTCGCCAGCCCCGAGGTAACGCGCACCAATTCGGTGCTCTGGACGCGCTATCAGGAGTTGCAGCGCGAGTACGAACGCTCGCTGGCCTCGGTGCAGCGCCTTACCTTCTTTGACGATCCAATCGTTCTGGCCAGCCATCCGCTTGATACCGGGCGCTTCAGTACCGTGGTGGTGCCGGCCCAATTGAGCGGTATTACTGATACAACCGTGCTGAAGGGATTGCGTTATGTCTACGCACTCGATGCCGGCATCGGCAATGCCCAACTGTATCGCATTCCCCGCGACGGCGGCGAAGCGGAGACCTATCTCGCGCCGAATCAACCGGTCGGTACCACCGTTGTCGGGCCGTTACGCGCGGCGCTCTGGCGCATCGATCAGGTCGTTGCAATCGACTCGGCGCCAAGCGGTTTTGGTTACTACTTCCGCCAGGCCGGCGGCTGGAACTACTCGAAACTGGGCGCAAGCGAGATCTGGAATGCGAGCGAGCGGCTCGATGTTGAGGAATACCTTGGGAATCTTTATCTCTGGGGCGCACAGCCGGGCGAAATCTTAAAGTACAACTCGGGACGTTACGGCGATGCACCGGATTTCTGGCTGCAAACCGGCGGAGCCGGCGATAATGATCTCACCACGGTGGTGGATATGGCGGTTGACGGCAGTATTTATCTGCTGCAACCGAACGGCACGATCCTTGTGTTCAGCGAAGGACAGGTTGTCGGCACGATCGCGCCGCAAGGCTTGATCCCGCCGATCAGCACCGTGACCCGCCTGGTTGTGACCGGCCCGCCCGCAGAAGGTTCGATCTTTCTGCTCGAACCGCTGGCCGAACGGATTATTCAGCTCGACAAGATCAGCGGCGAGATGATGCAGCAGATTAAGATTCGCCCCGATGATGAACTACGGCTGAATGAACTGACCGGCTTAACGGTTGATGACAGCGGCTCACGGCCTATGCTCTATATTATCAACGGCGGGCAAATTATTCGCGCCGATCTGCCGCCGCCGCCACGCTCGTTCTTCGAAGAGGTGGATGAACCAACGCCATGAAGCAACTCGCCTTTCGTTTCCTGCCGCTGTTCGCCCTGTTGGCGCTGCTCGGCGCCTGCTCGGCGCCTGCGGTGGCGGTTGCCGATGAAGAGGCCGGGCGTGGCGGAGGCAGCCCCGAACAGGTAGTGGACAGTTTCGTCGAGTCGCTGAATCTGGCACTACGCGATCCGAGTTTGAACGATCCGAATGTGCGGCGCACCTGGTCTGAACGGCTGGCAAGCTACTTTGCGCCCAGCGAGCGGGTCGATCAGCGCACGGTATTCGCCGGGATGCTGAGCCGATTCGCGACCACTGCGCAACAGCCGTTTGTCGGCGAACGCGTATCGCTGGAGATTATCTACACCCGCACCGAGGTGATCGCCCAGGATGAGCGTAGCGCTGAGGTAAGCCTGGTTGATGGGACGATCGAGTTACGCTGGCTCGACGACAGCGGCAATATCTTGCGTGGTCGTAGCAGCAATCTGATGGATTTGATCGGCGGCGGACGCGCGGGCCTGCCGGTGCTGCGGGTGGGAAATCAGTGGTTCTTGACCGAGGGGTAAGGGCGAAGCATTGCACAAAGCATAATGGTTCCCCCTACCCCTCCGCCCATTCGGGGAGATACGCCGGATCGCGGCGGGCCTTGACCCCAAGAAGTGTGAGCGACAGCCGGCGGTATTCATCTTGTTCGTCGCGCTGGATAAAACCCTCATCGATCAATTGCTCAATCAACGATTCGATCGCTTTCTGGGCCATGTGGCGCAGACAGCCGTAATCGGCGAAGCGGTCGCCGTCAATAGCGCTGTCGGCGCTGCCCTTGAGTGCGCGGGCAAGTCCGGTGCGCCCAAGTGGGAACGGCAACTCGGCCAGGCCATCGAGCAAGCGCACCACGTCGGAGCGCTGGTCGCGTTCGTCGCGTGGCGGCAGCGGCTGGGGCGCCGTGCCGGTGCGTACCACTCCGGCCAATACCGCATGCTGCGGCGAACAAATGTCGCAGGCACTCTTGCAGCGCGCGAGGCGTTGGCCGAAGTGCGCCGACAACGCACTATGCCGGCAGCCGCGCCGCGCGCATACGCCGCCATCGACTCGATCCGCTGTTCCTGACGAGACCGATAATCGGCCAGTAATGAGTCGATCCGCGTCGCGACATCGGCGGGCGGCGTCAACAACTCCAGCAATGCCTGGCGCGTCCCGCCGCGATAGCGCAACAGCCCGGCGTCGTGCCAACCCAACATCGCCGCTTCCAGATCGGCCGGTGGTAGTTCCAGACGCTCGGCCAGCAGCAGCAGATCGATATCCACCGCAACCCCAGGTGTCAGGCCGGTCAGTTCGATCATGCGCTCGGCGAGCGAATCGGGCGGCGGCCCATCGAGTCCGGTAATCGTCGCGATCTCGGGAATATCGAAATGGCGCCGAATCAGGCCCACCCGCTCCAACATATTCAAGCCGACCCGCACCAGCGTATCGTCGTCGCCGGGGATTCCGCGCTGGAGCTGGTCGAGATCGATCACATCGTACGTACCGCGCATCAGCCGGCGGATCGCCCGAAACAGATCGCGCAACTGGTCGCGCGTGATCGTTTCCTCGTTGAGCCAGTTACTCAGCCGGGCCCGATCGCTCGGCGCATACAGCAGCACACAGTAGGCCGGCAATCCATCACGCCCGGCCCGGCCCGCCTCCTGGTAATAGGCCTCGACCGACTGGGGCAAGTTGTAGTGAACAATCCCACGAATATCGGACTTATCGATGCCCATGCCGAAGGCAACCGTCGCCACAAGGACGCGGATCTCGCCGCGCATGAAGCGCTCTTGCACGGCGGATCGATCCGCCACCTGAGCATGATAATGCGCGGCAACAATCCCCTGGCGCCGCAGGGCATCGGCCAATTCTTCGCAGGCCTGGCGCGCCCGCGCATACACGATCATCGGCCCGTCGATCCGCCGGCAAACCTCGCTGAGCGCCTGGAGTTTCTCGTTACGATTGCCCGCCCGCAACACCTGGAAGTACAGGTTCGGCCGAAACACCGACGCCACCACCGGTTCCAATCGGCCGAGCGACAGGCGAATCTCGGCCTGCGTATCGGCAGAGGCGGTCGCGGTCAGCGCGAGCAAGGGCGGCTTGCCGAGCTCTTCGATCGCCCGGCCGATAAATAGATAATCGGGCCGAAAGCTCTGGCCCCACATGCTCACACAATGGGCCTCGTCAACCACCAGCAGCGAAACACCACAGCGGGCCAGGGCGTGCAGAAACGCCCGCTGGCGCAACCGTTCCGGCGCCACGTACACCAGTTTATATTCGCCGGAAGCCAGCCGGCGCACCCGCGCAGCCAACTCGGCCGGCGACAAACTGGAGTTGATCAGCGTAGCGCGAGCACGCACCCCAGCAGGCATATTGTCGATCTGATCCTTCATCAGCGCGATCAGCGGACTCACCACCACCGTCGCCTTCGGCAACAGCAATGCCGGCAACTGGTAGGTCAGCGACTTTCCGGCGCCGGTGGGCATAACCGCCAGGCTTGAGACACCCGCCAGCACATGCTGGATAACCCGGGCCTGATTGGGTCGGAAATCATCAAGGCCGAATTCCTCGCGCAACACCCGCCGGGCGGCATCGATCAGATTGCCGGTCGGATCGGCGATCTCGACCACCGGCGCCGCTTCCGGCCCATGTTCATTAATAAGGCCGAGTGATGCGAGCAACTCCTCGCGTTCGGCGCTCTCGCGGGCATGCAACTGATCGCGCAGTGTTGCGGCGGCAACCGCATCGCCGGTACGCTCGGCGGCCCGCAGCAGGATTTGCAAATCGGCAACCGTGGGTGCGAAATCGGGCCGCAGCATCAACGCATCAATCTGGCCGCGAGCGCTTCGGGATCGCCCTGATCGAGCGCCAGTTCGGCCAATCGGCGCACCGCAGCCAATGAACGTGGATCGCGGGCGCCGGCCTCCATGTACGCATCGGCGGCCTCGTCGAGGCGGCCGCGCGCCCGCTCCAGATCGCCGCGCAACAACCAGGCATACGCGGCTTGATCCTCATCCTCGGCCAGCGCATCAAGCAGCGGATCGAGTTCGGCGAAACGTCCGGCCGAGATCAACGCCTGCATGCGCAAACGGCGGCGCGTGGCGGTCGGCGCACGCTCGGCATCAAGCACATCGAGCATCGCCACTGCCTCGTCGCCACGACTATGATCGGCGAGCACACGGGCACGCCCCTCGCGCAGCGAGACGGCGTTAGGTTGCAGAGCCAGCCATGCATCGAGATACCTGAGCAGTACCTCGCCATGATCCCAGCGATGTAAATAACTTACCAGGCGCCGCCGCGCCTCGCCGGCGATCAGAGCCAGCGCAGCCGGAGGAATACTGATCAGAGGGTTAAGATCGACAGTGGACATTGGTTCTATGATAGCACGGGTCAACAAGGCAAAAGGCAAAGGCAACATGAAGACTTCGTAGTATATGGTACGATATCTTATCGCATCATTGCTATTACTGCTGATTTTGCCGCAAAGCTGCAAAATCAGCAGCATACTCTCACTATGATTCCTGTCCTCCACGGCACATGGTTGCCGGCGAAAATGCGCTTCTTCCTGTGGGGCGAGGCAAGTGCGCCCTCGTCACGGCGAAGTAGTCGCGCCCAGACTCCGCTACATCCGGCCTCGTTGCCGTTCAGCGATCTTTATGAGTACCTGACGATCCTTGAGACTAGTGTGCCGATTCCGCCCGAACGCACGCTGTTGATCTGGTTGCCGTCGGTTGAGGATATGCCGATCCCTTCGGCTGAACAGCGTGCCGCCGGCGCGCCGGTACCGACGGGTGAAATTCGATTGGCGCCCTGGCGAGTACGCGGCTTACTGCTTGAGCCGATCCAGATGATCGAGGCGCTGCTGGGATTGGGCCAGCGCCGTGAGGCTGGAGCCGATCTTCGCGCCTGGCATATGGCCGCACTGCTCGCACTTGAGGTAGTAACGGCGCAGCAGATGATCCCGGCCCTGACGCGCGTCGGCAGGCAGTTGCACGCACTCTGGCAACCGCGCCCCAACCCCGATACCGCGCGCAAATTGGCGGCACTCGCGCGCAGCCTGCCGGCTCTCTGTCGCGCCATTGTTGATGATGCCGCCGATGCGCCGCCGCCGCACACCCTTGTCGGTAACTTTCTCGCCGCAAGTGTTGATGTACTGGCGCGCAATTTCGCCCGATCTGCACCGGAATTGGCTTCGCGCCGCCGACCGCGGCGATTTTTTCAGACAACTCCCGCCGATGCCTGGCTGGATGCACTGCTGAGTGCCGAAACCCAGGTTATGCTGCCGGTCCAAAGCGCCGATGAGTTGTACGCCGCCTGGCAGGCCTGGGCCAATCAAGAACATGTTGCCGGCGATGAGCATTTTCGGATCACCTTCCGCCTGGATGCGCCGGAGCGCGAACAGGATCCCTGGAGGCTGCACTATCTGCTTCAGGCCACCGACGATCCGAGTTTGCTTGTGCCGGCCACGCAACTCTGGCGCGAACGTGGTCAGCATTTTCAGTATCTCGATCGGCGTTTCGCCCATCCCCACGAGCGCCTGTTGCGCGGCCTTGGATTCGCCGCCCGGCTCTGCCCGCAGATCGAACACAGCCTTCACCAGAAAACACCCGATCACGCCACGCTGAATCTCGCAGAGGCGTTCGCCTTTTTGAACGAAACTGCGCCGCTCTTGGAACAGAGCGGGTTTGGTGTGCTGGTGCCGGCCTGGTGGCGCGAGGCCGGTCGCATCCATGCCCGTATGCGCGCCGGTGAAAAACGCAAACGCAAAACCGCCGACGGCAGCGGTTACTTTAGTTTCGCCAGCATGATCGGCTTCGATTGGGAGCTGAGTATCGGCGATCAACCCCTTGAACAGGACGAGTTCGAGCGCCTCGTCAAGCTCAAGCAGCCCCTGGTGCAGGTGCGCGGCCAGTGGGTCGCCCTTGATCCGAGCCAGATGCAGCGCGCGTTGACGCTTTTTAAACGCAGCGGCGAAATGACACTCGGCGAGGCGCTGCGCCTCGGGCTCAGTGGCGAGACGCCGGAATTGCCCGGTGGGATCACCTACACCGGCATGCAGGCCGAGGGCGCCTTCGGCGAGATGCTCCAGGGTCTTGCGGGCAACAAGCAGATCACAAGCGTTCCCCAACCGCAGGAATTTGTCGGTCAGTTGCGCCCGTATCAACAGCGCGGATTGGATTGGCTGGCCTTTATGCGCAGCATCGGCCTGGGCGCATGCCTGGCCGACGATATGGGACTGGGCAAAACCGCCCAGACTATCGCCTTGCTGCTGCACGAACGCACGCACAACGCCGCTCCCGGCGCAACCCTGCTGGTCTGCCCAACCTCGGTGGTCGGGAATTGGCAGCGCGAGTTGAATCGCTTCGCGCCGTCGTTGCGCGTGTATATCCATCAGGGCGCCGAGCGCACCCGCGACGAAGCACTGGCCGCCGTCGCCGCCGAACACGACGTGGTGATCACCAGTTATCCGCTGCTGGCCCGGGATCGCGCGATCCTCGCTCCAATTTCGTGGCGCTCCGTTATCCTCGACGAGGCGCAGAATATTAAGAACAGCGACACGCAGCAGGCCCAGGCCGCTCGTGGACTTCAGGCCGCCCATCGCCTGGCGCTCACCGGCACACCGGTTGAAAATCGCCTGACCGAGCTGTGGAGCATTATGGCTTTTCTGAATCCCGGCTATCTCGGCAGCGAAAGCGAGTTCCGCCGCACGATCGCCCGTCCGATCGAGCGCACCGGTGATAGCGCCGCCGCCGAACGCCTGCGCCGCCTGACCGGGCCGTTTGTGCTGCGCCGGCTCAAAACCGACCGCTCGATCATCAGCGATTTGCCCGACAAACACGAGATGAAAATGTTTGTGCCGCTCACCCGCGAGCAAGCCACGCTCTACGAGGCTATTGTGCGCGACGCCCTCGACCAGATCGAGCAGGCCGATGATGGCAGCGAAAGTATCAGGCGGCGCGGATTAGTGCTGGCGATGCTCACCCGGCTCAAGCAGATTTGTAACCACCCGGCCCATTTTTTACAGGACAACTCGAAACTGGTCGGTCGTTCCGGCAAACTGGCCCGCCTCGACGAAATGCTCGAAGAGGTGCTGGCCGCTGATGATCGCGCACTTATTTTCACCCAATTCGCCGAGATGGGTCACTTGCTGCAACAACATCTCAGTGCCCAGTTCGGCAGCGAAGCGCTTTTTCTGCATGGCGGTGTACCGGCCAAAAACCGCGATGCAATGGTGCGCGAGTTTCAATCCGCCAACGGGCCGAACCTGTTTATCCTCTCGCTTAAGGCCGGCGGCGTCGGCTTGAACCTGACGCGGGCCAATCATGTGTTCCACTTTGATCGCTGGTGGAATCCGGCGGTTGAAGATCAAGCTACCGATCGCGCCTTTCGCATTGGCCAGACCCAACACGTCCAGGTGCATGCCTTTGTCAGTAGCGGCACGCTTGAGGAGCAGATCGATACAATGATCGAAGGCAAGCGCGCGCTGGCCGCTCAGGTGCTGAGCAGCGGCGAAGGCTGGTTGACCGAACTCAGCACCAATCAACTCCGTGAGTTGGTGAGTCTGCGTGCGACAGCCTTAAGTGATGAAGACGAGGAGCAATATGCCGCGCCGATACAACGATGACGATTGGGATTACCGCCCGCGCATCCCCGCCGACGGCATCAAAGCCAAAAATCGCCAGGGCAGCTTCGGTGTCTCGTGGTGGGGCAAGCGCTGGGTTCAGGCGCTGGAAAGCTTCGGCTACGGCAGCCGGCTCACCCGTGGCCGCACCTACGCCCGCACCGGCGCCGTGCTGGAGATCACGGTAACTGCCGGCAAGGTCGTCGCCCGTGTCCAGGGATCACGATCCACACCCTACAAAGTCGCGCTCATGATCGCACAACTGAACGACACGCAGTGGCAAAAAGTCACCGCTGCGATCGCCGAGCAAGCGATCTACGCCGCAAAACTCCTGGCCGGTGAAATGCCCGACGGGATCGATGAACTGTTTGCCGCCGCACAGGTGTCGCTCTTCCCAACAAACTCCCGCGACTTGCAGACAACCTGTTCGTGTCCCGACGCCGTCAACCCGTGCAAGCACATCGCCGCCGTTCACTATTTGCTGGGCGAACGCTTCGACGCCGACCCGTTCTTGCTCTTCGAGCTTCGTGGGCGCAGCAAATCCCAACTCAGCGCCGATTTACGTACACGCCGCAGCGAACATCCCGATGCTGCGCCGACACTGGCCCCGCAGCCCGTAGCGGAGACTGCGCCGGCACTGGCGGATCTGTTGGATCGATATGATGAACCGGGCGAGGAATTTGCCCAGATCGCCCCACAGATCGCCGCACCTGCGATCGAAGCGATCATGCTGCGGTTGTACGGCGAGCCGCCTGCCGGGATCGGGCCGGAATTGCGCGAGGTTTATCGTGTGATCAGCGCCGCCGCATTGGCATAGCGGCTGGGCCTACTTGGCCCTACGCCCACACCGCCTGAAATGTTTCCGCCGGCAGTTCATCGATCCAATTGCCGCGCAGCAAGAGTTGCGCCCCCAGCCTGCCGATTGCGTCGGAGGATTTCGCCGCTGCGCCGCAACCGCCGGTGCAGAGTACGAGATGATCGGCGACCTTGGCGATATACGGCGCACCATGGGCCGTATAGCTGTTGGCGCAGGTTTTCGCAGCCCAGGATTGCACCACAAGCTGCGGATAGATCGCCTGAAGCACTTCCTGCAACGCCGCGATCTCTTCGGCCCGGCCCGGCCCGTGAAACCAGGCCCGCCAATCATCAGGACTGGCGAGGAAGATCGGCGCATGAGGCACACCGCCGATCTTGAGATAACTGCGGCCATCGGGAAACGCTGTCGCCGAGGTCGTGTAGATCGAGGACAGAAAAGGATGCTCGGACAACGGCCAGATCAGCGTCGGCGTGGCGGTAAACTGCTCCAGTTGGGCCGGCGCAATCGCGGCATACACCACCGTGTAGGCCTGGGTTGTGAGCACTACGCGGCGACCGAGGAGTTGTTCCAGCAGGGCGATACTTGAGGCATCGGCACTCAGCACCATGCGTTCGGCGTAGATCCGCCGACCGGCCTGTGTCTCAACCAGAAATAGGCCGTTTTCGCGCTGCAATCCCGTAACCGCATCACGGATGATGGCTGCGCCGTGCTGTTCGGCGATCGTCAACTGCGCCTGCACCAGCGCCCGCGGATTGATCCATCCGGCCCCACCATCCTCAACGATCGCCTCGGCATCGGGCGGGAACTGCACCTCCGGAAAGCGCTGCACTAATGCGGCGTGGCCCAGACGCTCGACAGGCGCACCAAGCATGCGAGCATGGGCTTCGGCGGCATCAAGACGCTCATCGTGGCTGCCGAGCCGCAGATGACCGATCGGATGATGAAATGCCACAGCACTGCGCTGCTCCAGATCGTCATAGGCGGCGATCGAACGATCGGCCAGCGTCGCCCAGATCAGATCCGGGTCGCTTACGCGCGTAATCCGCCCCTGATCGAAATGGCTGGCGAAAGGGCCGGCAAACGTCGCCGGATCATCCGGCTCAGCCGGGCCGATCCCGAGCAGCGAACCGCGATCGGACGACTCACTCAGCGCCCGTAGCGCAGCTGCGCCGATCATTCCCAGGCCGATCACAACCGTCGAAACATGCATAACTGCTCCTGTAAGTGCGGAGCATGCTCCGCCATCTATCCTCTGCCTCAGCTGAGTGCTCGCCGCAGATCGAGTAAATTCAGACCAAGACCGACCCGCGCATCGACGGCGCGAATCCGAAACTCAGGGAGAGGAAGGTATGGCGAACGGAGTGCGATCCGCCGGCTAAAAGCCGCAATCGCCGTCTGCACATGGGGAGTGAGGGCGGCGATATGATCGGCGGAACCAAGGGCCGTCAGACGCAGATCAAAACCGGGATGGCCAATCATCAAGCCGCCGCCGAGGCGCCGCATCAGATCGGCCAGTGCGGCCAGCAGATGATCCATCCCGCTGCGGCCACGCATGCGCAGATGAATATGCGGCGCAACCAACATCAGATCGAGCGCGGCCCAATCGGGATTCGCCGTAAGCGCCGGCAGGATACGATCAAAACCATGCAACAACGGCAAACCGGTTACCGGATGCCGTAATTCAAGCGCCGGCAAATCCAGGGCGTGGGCAACCAGAAGGTTATGGCCGGCAAGACTAAGCGGCAACAACGTCGCAACCCGAAACATCAACCCGGCCAGGGTGAACGGCTTCGGCAGATCATCGGTCAGCGGATCTACCACTGCCGGCTGATCCACGGCGGAAATCGTCAAGATCGCCATCGCCGCCGTACGCCGATCGGCCCGTAGCGCTTCCCGCAAACGCCGACCGTCCAGTCGGGGCTTATAGCGATCGGTGATCAACAATTGCGGCCGTAGTCGTTGCGTAAACTCAAGCGTCGCCAGGCCGTCACCATCGGCTACGGCAATAACCTCAAAGCCGTAACCGGGAAGCACCGTTGTATACAACTGATTGATCGCCGGATCATCGTCGCTAACCAGGATCCGCAACGGATTCGTCGTGACCAAGCGATCCTGAGCGAGCCACCGCTCGGGCAGTTGGTAGAACAGAGACTCTGAGATGGAGGTAGTTGACAACTCGCTCATCATTGCTTCGCAGATGTAAGTATAGCGACGATCCTATCCGGGCTGTGCAGGCGGTGCTGCGTCCTGCTGCAGCGGTTCGCGGTTCTGATAGGATGCTTATGTGCTTGTCGGCATAATCGTATACGTCTATTCTAACGCATAAATCCACCATTTCGTTACAAGCCGGGGCATTCTCGGTGATCTACGAATCAGCGCCGGGAACTGTCTACCGGCACCGTTGACTGATCGTAACTTGCCGGGGCGCCAGTTATAACCTGATCGCTGGTATACTAGAAACCAGGCACGAATCATTCGATCATGCACCGCTGTCTATGGTGTCCCTCGCATCTTCTAGTTTCCTGAGAATGATCTGTGGACTATGTACAAATAGATACAAACGCCATCCAATCCTGGCAAATCTTCCATGGTGATCATATGCTGGTACTCTCTCAACGCTTGCTGAGCCTGGTGCTACAACCTGAGCGAGCCCTGGGCAACGCCTGGGGTAATCAACCCCAAGAGATCTTGATCGGCAAAGAATACCTGGCAAATACACTGTTGCAAGCTTTTCTGCGCCCGTTGGATGCAGAACGTTGGGTGATCCGGGTAGTCGCCGAACCACCGCCGAAACACAAAACCGTCGTCGAAATGCTGATCGGCGAGTACCTGTATCAGGCCCGCTTAGATATCAAAGGCCAGGCTGAATTTATCGGTCTTTCACATAAGGATTTGATGCCTGAGTCTTTTGACGACCTCTTTATTGCTCTAAGCGGCGGCGACAACCCATAATTGGTTGTAACTGGAATCTGCATGCTACATATGAACAAGAAAGATCGGGCCGCCATAGTACGTTCAGGTCTGTAACGGTAGCAGAAGCTCAAAGCGGCGCTTCGACCTTGCAGCGAGATCATGGGTGCCCAATCCGCTGTGTCGGTTGCCGCTTTCAGGAGCCTATGCTACAGTTGCCGGCGTTGTGAGTGTTCACAACGCTGTAACGCCGCATTGATACTCTGCGGGTTGCCACATGTTCGACACTGTATTGATCGCCAATCGCGGCGAAATCGCCCTCCGGGTGATGCGTGCCTGCCGCGAGCTTGGCCTCCGCTGTATCGCCGTCTACTCCGAAGCGGATCGCGACGCGCCCCACGTTGCTTATGCCGATGCCGCCCATCTGCTTGGGCCGGCTCCATCTGCGGAAAGTTATCTCAATATCCCTCGCCTGATCGAGGTGGCATGTCAGGCCGGCGCCGGCGCCATTCATCCCGGCTATGGCTTTCTCGCCGAGAACGCCGATTTCGCCCGCGCCGTGAATGCGGCCGGGATGGTGTTTGTCGGCCCAACCGCCGAAGCGATGGAGCGGATGGGCGGCAAAACCGCCGCGCGCCGTGAGGCCACCGACGCCGGGGTGCCTGTTGTTCCCGGCACCCTCGAACCGATCGACGATCTCAGCGAACTTGAACGACTCGCGTCCGAATTCGGCTATCCGATCGCGATTAAAGCCGTCGGCGGCGGCGGCGGTCGCGGGCTACGTGTCGTTCGTAACCCCGGCGACATCGCCAATGCCTTCGCCTCGGCCCGGCGCGAAGCGGAAGTTGCCTTCGGCAACGGCGCGCTCTATGTCGAGAAATACCTCGATAATCCGCGCCATATCGAGATCCAGGTGCTCGCCGATACCCACGGCAATGTTGTCCACCTTGGCGAACGCGATTGCTCCGTCCAGCGCCGGCATCAAAAGCTGATCGAAGAAAGTCCTTCGCCCGCGCTGACGCCCGAATTGCGCGCCGAGATGGGCGCCGCCGCCGTGCGCCTCGCCGCGTCGGTCGATTATGTCGGCGCCGGAACGCTGGAGTTTCTATTCCAGGACGGCCATTACTATTTTCTGGAAATGAACACCCGCATCCAGGTCGAGCATACTGTTACCGAAGAGGTGTACGGCGTCGATCTGGTGCAAGCTCAACTGCGGATCGCGCAGGGCGAACCACTCTGGCTCCAACAAGATCGTCTTACACCACGCGGCCACGCCATCGAGTGCCGGATCAACGCCGAGGATGCGTTGCATAACTTCCGCCCCGCCCTTGGCACCATCGGCGCCTACCGTGAACCATCAGGCTTCGGCATCAGGGTTGAAAGCGGCGTACGCGCCAACTACACGATCCCGCAATTCTACGACTCGCTGCTCGCCAAGTTGATCGTGCGCGGCGCCGACCGTAGCGAGACGATCAACCGTATGCTGCGGGCACTGGCCGATTACACGATCGAAGGCGTTCAGACGACAATCTCCTTCCACCGGGCTGCGCTCGATCACGCCGTCTTCCGTAGCGGTGATGTGAGTGTGAATTTTATCGGCCAGCATCCCGAATTGATCGAGACCACCCGTACACTCACGCCGCCTGCCACCGATCCCGTTGAAGTTGAAGCACCCGCCGATCCGCGCAGCGTCACCATAGAGGTGAACGGGCGCCGCTTTGGGGTCAAGGTCTTTGGCCTTGTCGCCGCTCCGGTTGGCGTATCAAATGCCGGTTCTGCGGCTCCCCGGCGCAAGGCAGGCGGCAAGAAAGCCGCCCTCGGCTCCAATGTTGATGGTGTGATCAGCCCCATCCAGGGCCGGGTTGCCGCAGTCCGCGTCGAAGCCGGTGCGCAGGTTGAAGCCGGACAGGTGCTGTTTATTGTTGAGGCGATGAAGATGGAGAACGAGATTACGGCGCCCCACAACGGCACGATCGGCGAAGTACGCGTCGAAGCGGGTATTACTGTCGAGGCCGGCGTAGTTTTGGCCACCTACAAATCGGCGTAATAGGGCAATCCTACCAGAACCGAGAACCAGGCACCGCTGGAGCAGGACGCAGCACCGACTGCACAACCCGGATAGGGTTGCTATAACTCCGCAGTTGCGCAAACAAACGAGGTTGCCGGTATGCAGTCAAACTGCAACCACCGGCAACCTCGCTTTCGATCTCAACTACCGCTAACGACATCGACACCGCATATAGCAATCCTACCTGATTGGCATTTTTGCTTACGCTACCGGATCTGCACCGGAGCCGTTGTCACCTGGCCATCACCACCGGAAGCGCGGCCGATCAACTCCACCGCCATATCAACATCTTCCGAACTGCCGATAAGCGTTACCTGATCGCCTAATTCCAGCATGGTATTGCCGTGCGGCACAAATAACTTCCCGGCCCGTCGAATCATCGCCACCAGGACATCACCCGCTAATCGCAGATCCTTCAGCGGCTTATCAACCAGGCGCTGGTTGCGCAATGTCACCTCGGTCACATCCTTGCCCGAGTCCAGATCGCTTAAAAGCTGTAACGTACTTGGCCGGCGCAGCAGATTATCCAGCATCATCAGCGCCGCCCGGTTCGGACTCATGGCGCGAATCCCGCTTTCGCGAAAAGTCGCCATATTACTCTCGGTATTCACCCGCGAGACAAGCTCCTTGATCTGGAAGCGCGAGCGAGCGATCTGGCAAACCAGCAGATTCGCCTTATCGCTGGACGTTGTCGCCACCAGCGAGTGCGCCCGCTCGATCCCGGCCTTGATCAACACCGATTCCTGTGTTGCATCGCCCTGAAATGCCGTCAGGCCGCTTTCAATCGCTAGCGCAACATTGTCCGGGTCACGGTCGATCAGCGCCGCCTCAAGCCCCTGACTCTCCAGATGGCGGGCCAGATCACGCCCCAGCGGATCGGCGCCCACAATAATTGTAAGCATCGGCTGAACTCCCAACAGACGGGCGATCCACGGCGTTGTAATACTCTGGATCACCACGGTACCAATGATAACCATAAACACCAACGCGCTCAGGGTTTCGCTACCCATATAGCCCGCCTCTTCCAAACGCAAGGCGGCGAATGTGGTAAACGAGGCAGCAATAATTCCCCGCGGGCCGACTGCTGAGACAAAGAGTTTCTCACGCAGGTTTAGCCGGGCGCCGATCGATGAGATAAAGACCGTAATCGGCCGGATCAGTAAAATCAGCACCAGGAGGGTAAGAATACCGCCCCAACCGACCGCCGCAAGATCGGCAAAACTGATCCGCGCCGCCAGCAAGACAAAGATGACTCCCAGGCCCAGGGTTGTCAGATCGCCTTTGAAATGATGAACTTCCTTCTCATTCGGGAAGCGCGTATTCCCGACCACAATTCCGGCGGCGGCCGCAGCCGCGATCCCGGCCTCTGCCGCAACATACTCCGCGATCGTGTAGATCGCCAGCAGACCGCCAAGTGCCGCCAGGCGCGTCAGATCGGCACTTAGGGTACGGCCGACCCAGCGCAAGTAGCGCCCGAGCAGCCATCCGCCGCCGATCCCCAGTAGTGTGCCGCCGCCAACCCGCAACAGCCAGCCCCAAAAGTTCTCCAACGGGCTAACCGAGGTCAGCAATGCCTCAAGCACCACCACCGCCAACACCGCACCGATCGCATCGACCAGCACACCCTCGGCGATCAAAATCGTCTTCAGCCGTTGCGTCACTGCGGCTCGCTTCAGCAGTGGATTGATCACCGTCGGTCCGGTAACACTCATCAGCGCCCCGAATAACAACGCCAGGCCCCAATCAAGGCCAACAAAAAAGTGCGCCGCCACAGCGGCCAGGGCCGCGGTAATAAATGCACCGATCGAGATCAGGTTCCGCACCACCTGCGAAACTTGCCTCAAATATGTCACATCCAACTGCATGCCGCCTTCAAATACGATGATGGCAACCATCAGTGGAATAATCACGCGTAACCCGTTACCCAGGGCATCGGGTTCCACCAGGCCGAGCACCTCTGGCCCGAGCAGCACACCGGTTGCCAGCAACGGCACAATTGCCGGCACGCGCAAGCGCTCGGCAAGCAGTTGGGTAAAGACACCGGCAATAATCACAATTCCCATCATCACGAGCAAGTCGTGTGGGCTCATCGTAGCTCCTTCTCAGAACGTTTCAGGTCGATCGATACGGTAGAAAAAACCATCGGCATAAACCGCATGCGATCGTCCTGCTTCAACGACGATCGATGAGCGCAAGCGCAGTCGCAACTTCTCGCAGAAGTGCGGCACCGCCGAATGTCGCAAGCAGGGGTGCTGCCAACTCCAACGTACGATACGCTTCTTCGCGCCCAACCGCAGCACTACAAAATGCCCGTCCTAGCGCAGCATGGGCGATTACATGTCGATCAGATGCCAGGTGTGCTGCGGCAATCGCAAGCTCGGCTCGCGCCCGATCGAGCGATCGCAAGGTTCGTGCCGCCACCTGTTCGGCCTCATCACAACGCCCAACCTCAGCCAGAGTCATCGCCAGCGTCGCGAGATACCGCGAATATCCTTCCGGATCGGCCATAATCCCCGGCTGATCCGCCACCCTGAGTGCCGCCTCAAGCTGGCCTTCATGCACCAATGCCGGTGCGATCAGCGTCAACGCCCGCATCTGATCATGGCCATACGGCATCCCAAGCGCCATACCTAATGCCGGCAAGGCGTGGCCGGCTCGTGCTCGAACAATCGCAAGATCGGCCAGCGTACGCAAGCGCTGCTCATCGGACAAAATCTCGCCTACCTGCGCCAGCGCAGCTTCCCAATATCCGGCGCTGCCGAACTGCCGTGCAATCTCGTCGCGCGCCCAATCAAGCTCGTCATCATCATCGATCAGCGCCAGAACTCGATACGCCTCGTCCCGTTCACCGCCATATGCAAGCGACACCGCCACTCGCGCCAGACCACGATTACGCTCTTCGCCGGCCTCCAATCCTTCAAGCAAGCCAAGTGCCCGATCAGCCCGGCCAAGGGCCGCCAGTGCCGCAGCCAGAGCCGCCAACAACGGCGTTCGATTATCACCCATTACTGCCGCAATATCACTGGTTGCGCGTTCCAACGCCAGCATCGCCACCAGACCGTCCAGGTTCAGTCGCAGGTCGATCAGTGCCGCCACACGTACTTCAACCGCCTGAATCGCTTCAGCCGCCGATAGCGCATCACCATCTTTTTGCAAATACGCCAGGGTGTGCGACAAGCGGGCCAGGCCACGATCGCGTTGATTCTGAGCCGGCAAAGCCATGATTCGCGCCAACGCCGCAGCCTCATCGCTCGCAGCCATGTCACAGGCAAGTTCAATCTGTGCCCAGGCGGCAACCGTTTCGCTGGCAAGTTCATGCACCATCATCGGCCCACGGGCATCATCACTCCGACAAAGGGCAACCCCCACCTCAGCCTGCGCCCATTGGCCCATACTTTCGTGCAGAATCGCCCGGCACCCGCTGCGCTCGATCGCGATCACCCTGGGCCAGCAAGCGCCGCGCCACCTGTGTCTCCACCTGCGCCCTGCGCTCCAGATGTTCAATCTGCTCGGCAATAGCCAATGCACTATCGCTATCGTCGCAACCAAGGGCTGCCAACGCTAACGCAGCCAACAACTGCTCACGCTGATCCCGCCAGGCCCGCGAAATCGGCTGAGCCTCCAGATCGATCGCCCGTGAAAGCAAACGCATCGCCGAGGAACGCATACGATGTGCGTAACATGTTTCACCGAGGCGACGCAATATCTGTGCCTTATCCGAGCCGTCGGGCAAGCGCTCAACCAGATCAAGCACCTGCCGGAGCGCATTTTCACGCCCGCCTCGCTCCATCCCGGCCAACAGAGCGGCAACTGCCGCGTCGGCGCTCAGACTCCTTGCCAACGTCGCCAGTGTCCCTGTTTGGGCCGCCGCAATCGCCAGTTGCAGCGCCGAGCCGTACTTACCGGCATAGACGAGGGCATAGGCCGAATCGTGATAAGCCGCTACCACACCATCCTGGCGCTCACGAATCCGCAAGCGTTCCCGGCTTATCAACTCGGTCCCCGGATGTTCATGTTCCTGCCCTACCACATTGTCGCCCGCTAGATGGCGCCCATAGTTGCGTAACAAGTACAACTCAGCCGGCTTACTGCCGGCCCGTGTCGCGTACGCCTGGGCCGCCGCCATCTGTCGATGCGCCGCCGTAACGCCCTGCGGGCTATGCACCATCAAGCGCTTCGCGATCGCACCATGGCTGTATGCTGCCATGATCAGCGATAGTTCGCCATCACCTGCGGCCCGTTGTACGGTCAGATTGATCAAACCGCACGCTTCCCAGAAGGCCGTTATCGCCGACACATCAATCTTGCTCATCTGCTGAAGTAGTTCCAGCGGCAAGGATGCACCGGCAACCGCCAGTAATAATGCCAACTGCTGTTCAGATTCCGCCAGGCTGTCCCACCAACGATCGATCAGACCATCAACCCCTACCGGTAGATCGTGCAGGCAACCGGCGCGCATCAATGCTCCGGCGAGCAACGGGTAGAGTGGGACGCCTTCAGCGGCATCAACAAGTGCGTCACGCGCCAATGGAGCCGGATCGATCGTTGCCGCCAGTTGTTCAATCAACAATCGCTGTTCGGGATCGGCCTCGGGCAGTAAAAACCGCGCTACCGGTGCAAACGGCAACTGCGCCTTCGGTTCACAGCCGATCACCAGTGTCACTTCAGGCGGGATCACCTGCGGCAACGGCGGAGCCAGCGGTCCAACCGGCGGCAACAACGCACTCTCAAGGTCGATCAGCAGCACCAGGCGATCAGCGGCGCCTTTGACCGCCGCCGCCAGAAATCGCTCCAACGCCGCAGCATCGGTGATCACCGCCGGATCGATCAACGGCAGCAATTGCGGTCGCACCGCCACAATCTGTGCACAAAACGCCGCGACACCAAGCGGCGCGCGCTGAGCTTCCAGCCAGATCGGACGCGAACCGGCGGCAGCCAATGCCAGCAACGTACTTGTCACACCACTGCCGGGCGGCCCCGCCAGGCAAATCAACCCGCCGGGCGCAGCCTCGATCGCTGCCTCCAACTGCGCCACAAGTGCTGTGCGCTCGCGCCACCCGGCAAGATACGGCGCAGCCAGCGTTGTCTGATAGGCCAGATCCTCGGCAACCATCGCATGCAACTCGGGCAGCGCCCGTAGTGCGGTATGAGCCGGCAGTTGAGCAGGAGTTACTCGATTCATAGTAAGGATGGTAACTCATCTCTGGGGAAAATACCACTAATAACAATACTGCCCCCGCTCCTGACGGAGCGAGGGCAGTATGAACTCGGTTTGAACAATAGTGCCGACTTCAGTGGCAGAACCCATCAAACCCGAGCTTAGACCACTTCGGCAGTCGCGCCGACATCGGAAAGCTTCGCCTTGGCAGCCTCGGCATCTTCCTTGCTGACGCCTTCCTTGACCGGCTTCGGCGCAGCTTCGACCAGATCCTTGGCCTCCTTCAGGCCGAGGCTCGTCAACTCGCGCACCACCTTGATAACCTGGATCTTGTTGGCGCCGACATCCTTCAGCACCACATCGAACTCCGTCTTCTCCTCAACCACAGCAGCAGCAGCGCCGTCACCGCCGCCGGCAGCCATGGCCGGCATCGCGCCACCCATCATCATCGGAGCAGCAGCGGTAACACCCCACTTCTCCTCCATCTCCTTCTTCAACTCGACCAGTTCGAGGACGTTCAAGCCCTCGATCGACTCAATAATTGTTGCGATCTTCTCGCTCGCCATGACAATATGCTCCTTTATATGGCAGTACTAACGATTATTCGACAGTGTGAACACTGCTGTATCCCGTATCCTAGACTACGCCGCACCTTCGGCCGGGCCTTGCAACTGGTCGATCCGGGCCTGGATCACAAAGGCCACATTCGAGATCGCCGCATTGATCACCCCAACCACACCGGATACCGGCGCAGCAACGCCACCGACGATCTGAGCCAGCGCCTGCTCACGGCTGGGCAACTTGGTCACTGCTTCCAGCCCATCGGCAGGCAACAGGTTCGTCCCAAGCAGACCGCCACGTACCGCAAGTGCCTTCGCGCCCTTCGTCGCATCAAGCAGCACCTTGGCCGTCTTCGCAACATCATCATAGGCAAAGGTCACCGCTGTTGGCCCGGCAAGCAACCCCTCAAGGGCTTCCCGTCCGGTGTTTCGTGCAGCGAGCCGTAGCAGCGTATTCTTCGCCACAATCATCTCAGCGCCGCTCTCGCGCAGCTTCGCTCGCAACTCAGTCAACTCGGCAACCGTGAAACCGCGATAATCGGCCACAATCGCCATCTGCGTCCGGTCGAGTTTCGCCGTCAACTCCTCAACAGCATCGATCTTTCGCTGGGTTGGCACGCAATTCACCCCCTCTCAACGCCAAATAAAAACGGTCGCCGTATCCCAGACACGGCGACCGCAAAGGCGCAATGACGCGCCAAACAGAACAGGGGCATGCACCCGTTATTCCATCACGGACCACCTCGGCTGGCGGCTCGAAAGCCATTCAGGGGCGAACCCCACCAAGCTGTCTTGGGTAGCGATATCAACTTGTTTCCGGCACTCACATGCCGAATCGCGATTATACCATAACCTGCAACCTTTGTTGCAGCGTTAGACAACGCTCAATCCTTGAACCAGAGTCGGATTCAGCGGAATACCGGGCCCCATCGTACTCGTCAGGGTAACGGTGCGGATGTAGGTACCCTTAGCGCCACTTGGCTTAGCCGCCTTCACCGCATCCATCAGCGCCGACAGGTTCTCCTGAATCTGCTCGGGCGTGAAGCTCACCTTGCCGATCGCCACATGCAGAATACCGGTCTTATCATTACGGAATTCCACACGGCCCCCGCGTACTTCACGAATGGTGCGCGGCAGATCCTCGGCAGGCACAATCGTACCGCTCTTCGGGTTCGGCATCAAGCCGCGTGGGCCGAGCTTACGACCGATGCGACCGACCTTGCCCATCATATCAGGCGTCGCAATTGCGACATCGAAATCGAAAAAGTTTTCCTTATCGACCCGTGCGATCAACTCATCGTTACCGGCAAAATCAGCGCCGGCGTCGAGCGATGCCTGCACCGCATCACCCTGCGCGAACACCAACACACGCACCGTCTTACCGGTACCGTGGGGCAACGCAACCGTCGTGCGGATATTCTGATCGGCGTGGCGCGGATCGATTCCAAGGCGCAAATGCAACTCGACCGTCGCGTCAAACTTGACGTACGACGTATCTTTCACCAACTGAATCGCCTCTTCGGGCGTATAGAACTGGCCCGGCTCAATCTTCGCTAGTGCAGCAAGATACTGCTTCCCATGCTTCGGCATAATGATTCTCCTGGTGGTGCGAGCGGACCTCGCGGCCCTCCCACAGATATGCGACAACAGGCCGCATTCTAATCACTAATTTTAATTCCCATGCTGCGGGCGGTGCCGGCGATAATCTTCTCGGCGCCTTCCACATCAAGTGCGTTCAGATCCTGCATCTTCTGCTCGGCGATCTGCCGCAACTGCGCCCGGGTAATCTGGCCCACGATGCTCCGACTCGGCGTCGCCGAACCTTTCGGCGCAGCCGAAGCCTTCTTCAGAAGATCCGAAGCAGGCGGAGTCAGCAACCGCACAGTAAACGAGCGATCACTGAAAATCGTTACCTCTACCGGCACAACACTCCCGGCCATCGGAGACGACTTTTCGTTGTACTCCTTCACAAAGCCCATGATGTTGATACCATAGGCACCGAGAGCCGGGCCAACCGGCGGCGCCGGCGTTGCTTTACCGGCCGGCAACTGAAGCTTTACAACCCCAACAAGTTTCTTCGCCACAACATTACTCCTCTGTAGTGGGAGCCGGACACAAACCGCTGCTCCCTCCCTCTTCCAACCCGTCTGCGCGAGCGGCGAGGTGTCAGACACAATTGCGGGGGCCGCGAACAGCCCCCGACTCGTCAAGTATAAGTCTTGGATACGGCTCAGTCAACCAGACGCGTTACCTGAAGAAAATCAAGTTCAACCGGCGCTTCGCGGCCGAAGAACGATACCAGCACCCGCACCCGACCACGCTCATGGTCGATCGCATCAACAACACCCTCAAAATCCGTGAACGGCCCATCGATAATCTTAACCGCCTGGCCCTTCTGGTAACTGACGCGCACCTTCGGTGCCTCGCCTTCCATCTGCTTGAGAATGGTCTTCACTTCATCATCATCAAGCGGAGTCGGCTTATTGCCATGACCGACGAAACTCGTCACGCCGGGTGTATTACGCACCACGTACCACGAGTCATCCGTCATGCGCATCTGCACCAGCACATATCCGGGGTAGATTTTCTTGTTGACCGTGCGACGCTGACCGTTCTTAATCTCAATCTCTTCTTCTGTAGGAACGATCACACGAAAAATCTGGTCACGCATCTCCATCGAATCGATGCGATGCTCCAGATTCTGCTTTACCTTATTCTCATAACCGGAATAGGTATGGATCACATACCAGTGCCGATCATCGGCTTTTTCCGGCGTCTTTTTTGTTTCCTCAGTCACGGGCCCCCCCGTTGCGCCCAATCGTCACGACACTAGATTGACTAACTGGGTGTACAGGAACAAAAAGAGCGAGTCGCCCACAAAAAGGATCAGACCGATCACAATGGAAACGGCGATTACGACAATCGTCAATCGAGTTGTCTCCTCGCGACTCGGCCAGACGACCTTACGCAATTCGCTGCGGGTCTCGCGAACTGTGCGCACGACCACGTTATCCTGAGGTTCCCTGGTATCTTTAACCACGGCCATTGCGCTTCCTCAATGGATTGCAACAAGCGGCAACAGGTGCTCATACACGAGCGACCTGTTGCCGCCGAAGGCACAATCCTAGTCCTCAATCTTGGTTACGACGCCGGCGCCGACGGTGCGACCGCCCTCGCGAATGGCGAAGCGGAGGCCTTCCTCAATCGCCACGGGCACGATCAACTCGACACCCATCACCACATTGTCGCC